>CACZOP010000136.1 GCA_902782845.1 Oscillospiraceae bacterium
AACTGCGTTGCAATTGTATTCCTGCCGGAGCATTTGCAATCAATGATTGGAAATCAAGTATACCCTGCGGCAGCAATATGATTTAAGGGCGAAGCCCTCCGAAATCATTCATCGTTATTTTTTCATCACTATTCATTCATCGTTAATATTTCATCATCAGATTCCGCTGACGGCTGACGGCCGATCGCAAAAAACCGGATAACGATCAGTAGTCCCAGGTCTCGCAGGTCAGAGAAATATAACTCACTGTATTCGTCTCGGGGGCGATCCCGATGCTGAGCGTGAAATCTCTGGGCTCGGATTCCACGTAGGAGTAGCTCACGGAGGAGGACGTGGAATAATAATTATACGAGTCGTCCGTCAAGGCGTCCAGCGACGACTTCGCCATACCGATCTTCACCTTGTTCTGGAGCTCGAGGTCTACTTTGCTGTAGGCGCCGACAGTCAACGAGAACACGGCGCAGTTTTCCGGCGTGGTCTGGTATTCCGCCATGTTCAGGATGTCAAGGGTGAATTCCTTTCCGTTCCGCTTGAGTTCGATCGAAAAGCTTTTGTTCCCCGCCGCAAGGTCCCCGTCGTGGGAGGCGACGGTCCAGCCGTTGTCGAGGAAGGCCGAAAGTGGGCAGGGGAGGCGATATAAGTCGCCCTCCAGCATGAACACGCCGGATTTCAGGTCGCTGCCGAGGGCGGTGGGCGCTTTGTATTCCGCCAGATACGCGGGCGTTTCGGTATTGGTCTCCGTTTTGTCGTCGTCGGTGATCACGTAGTTTGTCAGGGTGATATCCGAATAGTCGGTCATGGTGCTGTCGGCGTCGTAGATGAAGAACGAAACCTCAAAATCAGAGAAATCCTCGTGATTTTTGTAATACGAGATGCTTGTGTAATCGTTGCCGCTGTCGCTCTCGTAGTCCGGCGTGCCGAAGGCGTCCTTCACGTCCGAAACGGTGCTGTTGAGCGTGATCCCCTTTGCGATCTCAAATTCCACGTTGCTTCTCTTTTCCACTTCAATGGCGCCGATCCTGCAATCGGCCGCTTCTTTCACGTTGCCGGTGGGATTATAGAAAAACACGCTGATCTGTTTGTCGCCCTTTTTCTCAAGGTAAAACTCCACGTCGTCGTCGCCCGGGATCTTCTCTTCCAGATCCGCGTCTTCCTCAAGCACCCAGCCGTTGTCGGTAAAATCCTTCAGGTCGCAGGGGAGCCGGTAGGTCGCGCCGTCGAGAATAAACGTGAAATCAAAGGGATCGTCCGACATCTGCACGGCGTTGTTCCCGGTCTCCTGTTTGCCGTTGTCGGCGGCGGCGGTGGTGGCGTTCTTCCCGGGGCCGGGATTCTTTTTTCCGTTTTTCAGCGCCACTATAATGATCGCAATCAAAAGAATCACGATCACGCCGATCCCGATGGCGATGATCAGCCCCGTGTTGTTCTTCTTTTCTTTCGGCGCGGGCGCGGGCGGCGCCTGGTATGCGGGCTGCTGCGGTGCGTAGGCGGCTCCGGGCGGGGGATACGCCTGCGGCGGTGGCGTGGGATTCGCCGCGGCGGCGTAAACCGGCGGCGCCTGGTAGCCTGCGTTCTGCTGCATCGCAGGCGAACCGGTGTTCGGGATCCCCGCGTGGTTGGAGGCGCTGACCGAAGCGTAAGGGGACTGGGAAGAGGGGATATTGTAGCCGATGGGCTGCGTGTGCATCTCATTCACGTTCGGCAATGCAAACTTTCTGGCGGCTTCCATGTCGGCGATCAGGGCCCCCATCTTCTGATACCGGGCTTCGGGCCGGATCGATAATCCCTTGATGAGCACAGCCTCCATCTGGGGGCTCACCCTGCCGTGCAGAGCCGCGGCGGTCTTCGTGTCGTTGCTCATGCGGTCCATGGGCTCCTGCAGCACGGTCCCGGTCACCAGATAAAACACCGTGGCGCACATGGAATACACGTCCGACCAGGGGCCGATCAGGCCGGTGGTGGAATAAAGCTCCATAGGAGAAAAGCCCCGCTTCACCACGGGATTCTCGGTGGAGCTGCCGGTCTGGCGGGATACCGCTTTCACCGCGCCGAAATCAAGGAGCTTCGCTTTGCCCTTCGAAGCCGTCACCATAATGTTGTCGGGGCTGATGTCCCGGTGCACGAAGCCGCGCTCGTGCATATCCTTCAGGGCGTACATCACCGGCAAAAGCAGGTCGGAGATCTGCGTTTCGCCCATGGTGGAGGGGAGCTGCTTTACGTAGTCCTTTAGCGTGGTGCCCTCCACGTATTCCATGATAATATAGGCGGTGTCGTTCGCCGAGAAAAAGTCAAGCACCCGCACGATGGAACCGATATCGTCGAGCTGGGCAAGGCTTTGAGCTTCCTTCAGCGATTTTTGCTTGCCCGTTTCAAAGTTTTCCCGCTGTTCGGCGGAGTTGTAGCAGCTCACCTGCAGGCTCTTGTCGCTTTCGCGCCAGACGCTCGCGGCAGGGAAGTATTCCTTCACGGCCACGCGCCGCCGGAGCTGGTTGTCGAACCCGGCGTAAGTGATGCCAAAGCCCCCGGCCCCCAGCGCCATGCCTACGGTGTAGCGGCCGTTGAGCAGCGTCCCTGCCGGGAGATACTGGGGCTTCGGCCGATAGGCGGCGTTGTCATAGCCGCAGACCGGGCACAAGTTCTGCCCGTTCAGAGGGTGAAAACACTTGATACAGTTCTGATATTGCACTTCCCGCGCCTCCTTAAGTGCGTTGATTCCGTTCCTTCGGATCTTTATATTTCTATTTTACTATAATATGCGGATTTGTCAAGGAGTTTTCGTCCCGCGGCGTCGCCAGCCGGACGGAATATGCCTGTAACTTTTACGTGGATCGCCTTCTCCTTCAAAATCCGGATTTGTGCATTGTTTTACGTGCTGAAAACAAACTGTAAATAAAAAATGAATAGAAGTTTAATAAACCATGAGAAGTCTGTATCTTTTTAATCATAAGCCTTGTTTTTTGATGGATACGGTTGACAAAAAAAGCTTGGTATAATAGAATTAATTATTATAAAAGGAAAATTCCGGTTACTTCCGTTCGGAATGTATCAGGATTCGGCACGGTCTCCATCTTAAGAAAGGAAGCGGGCGTGATCGCCTGCAGTATGCCATGGATATCAGAAACCTGCGCACCTTCGTCAGAGTCGCCGAACTGAATAATTTTACAAAGGCGGCCCAGTCGCTGGGCTATTCCCAGTCCGCCGTCACGGTCCAGATGCAGCAGCTCGAGAACGAGCTGGGGCTTCCGCTGTTCGACCGCATCGGCAAAAACATCCGCCTGAATCAATACGGAAACAATTTCGTGGATTACGCCATCAAGGTGATCGAGGCCATGGAAAAGGCCGAAAACTTCGCCACCGACAGCCGCCACATGAAGGGCTACATCCGCTTCGGCATTGTCGACAGCATCCTCAACGCCTGCTTTATGTCCATTCTACCGGAGTTCAACCGCCGCTACCCCAACATCAACGTGAGCGTCACCGTCAGCTCGGCAAGGGAGATCGAAGCCAAGATCCGCGGCAACGAGCTGGATTTCGCCTATCTGCTCGATTACAAGGTCCCCCGCAAAGAGTGGG
Organism: Oscillospiraceae bacterium; assembly: GCA_902782845.1. Lineage (GTDB taxonomy): Bacteria > Bacillota > Clostridia > Oscillospirales > Acutalibacteraceae > RUG806. The sequence goes on from CACZOP010000136.1 coordinate 3,574, forward strand.
TCCGCCTGCGGGAGGAGATCGAACCCATTATCTTCGTCTGCAATCCCAATAACGCGCTGGCGGAGAAAAAAGACGTCAGCTTCGAGGAGCTGATCGCGGAGCGGCTCATCCTGATGCCCCCGGGCGAGGGCTACCGCTATCTGTTCGACGACGAGCTGGCCAAGCGCAACCTCTTTGCTTCTCCCAGCATCGAGATCGCCAACACGAGCACGATCCTCCGCATGGTGCTGAATGAGAACTACGTGACCATGCTGCCCATTTTCGTTGCGCGGGAATATGTCCGCAACGGCAGCCTGCGGGTGGTGGATATCCACACCACCGAGATGCAGCAGTGGTCGCAGCTCGTGTATCTCAAGGGCAAGGTCATCACCCCCCAGATGCAGGTGTTCATCGACACCGTGATGGAGCTTTTACCGCCCATGCAGACGGAACCCTCCAAATTGTGATTGCCGGATGATGCCGGGATCCGGGTTCCGTGCGTGAGAACGGATTTCGCGTACCGCTGCATAATAAATAAAGCCGAAAGCTTTTCAACCTTTTCCGGTTCGCTTTCGGCTTTTTTGTTTTGTTTTTTTCGTTATTCGATGGGCGTGGGCGCCGGTTCTTCGGCGGCGGGCGCGTCGGGCGATAACACCTCGGGCGCGGTATATGTCTGAACCTGATCCGCCGGCGTATACGCTTCAGGCGCCTGATACGAAGGCGTGATATCCTCCGGCGGCTGATAGAAGGGCGCGGCGTATGCAGGGGCTGTATAGTCAGGCGCGGCGTAGTCCGGCGCAGCGTAAACGGGGGAGGGGACGCCTTCCGCCATTGGCTGTTCGGGGTGGGCTTCGGCGCTCTGCGGGGGCTGCTCCTCCGGCAGCTCGGGTTTGTTGAACAGGTCCCGGCGCTTCTTGAAGTATTTCTTGCTCAGCAGCATCACGAGCAGCGTGAACAGCGCCGAGGGGATCATGATCACAAAGGGCACCCAATACAAGAAGCTCATGTAGGGGAATTCGTCGAGGAGCGCGGTAAAGCCCTTGGCGAAGAAGAACACTGCGAGACCGTTGAAGGCGATCTTGAAGACTATGCGTAGCACAAAGAAGATATTGAGCATCTTCGGGCCTACCCGCTGGTATTTCGCCAGCTTGATCCGCACCAGAATGCCGAACACAGCCATCAGAATGGTGACCGCCGCAAGAATCATGCCGAAGAGCCGCATGGACCCGAAGATCTCACCGAAGATTTCGCCGAGGCCGTCGAGCAGCGGACCGTCCTGCTCAAACAGCGGCATGCCTCTTAAGTAATCGAGCACGGCGTTGAGCACGAGGGTGTAGCCGTTGATCAGCAGGAAAATGCCGTAGATCACGCTGGTGGCCGCAAACCAGAAGAAGTGGAAGTAAATCAGGAATTTGAACCACTTGAGCTTCGCCTTCGGCTTTTTCTCTTTCTTCTGCTTCCCGGGCTTCATGGGCTGCACGTAGATGGGGTTCGCGGCGTAGAAAGAGGCGTTGGGGTCGTAACCGTAGTTGTCGTAATAGGGCGCCGCATAGGGGTCGGCGGTGTAGGGATCCGCGTAACCGGCATAGGGGTCCGCATATCCGGCGTAGGGGTCGCCCGTGCCGTAGTAATCGCCTGTGCCGTAGTAATCGTCGGCAGAAACGCTGTCAAAGGCGGCCGCGTAGTCTGTTCCGGCTTCGGCGGCTCCGGCGGGGGCGGCTTCGGTTCCGGCGGCGGTTTCGTCTGCGGGGAGCGGCGTTTCTCCGGCTGCGGCGGGCTGTTCATAGCCCGAAGCTTCCTGCGCGTAGCCGTAGCCGGCGTCTGCCTGGCCGTAGGCTTCTTCCGCCCATGCGGCCCGGTTCTGGTCGTAAAGATAGCGGTTGTAGCCGTAGGTGGAATACCGGGGGCCGTACACCGACTGATCCGGGCTGTAGATGGCCTTGTCGGGAACGTAGGTCACCTGCCGGAATTCCTCCCGGGGATTCGCCGGGGGCGCGTAGGGCTGTTCCGGGGCGGCGGACGTGAATTCCGCGTAGGGATCAGCCGAAAAAGCGGTGGATGAGACGGGATCTGCTTCGGGCGCCTGCGGCTCGGGTGAAACCGCCAGGCCGCAGACAGGGCAGACGGTCATGCCGTCGGGAACGTTGGCGCCGCACTTTGCACAATACATCGCGTTGTCTCCTTTATAAAAGGTTTAGCCAGATGGTATATAAACAGAGGATATACAAACTCTCTTAATAGTATAACGGATTTTTTTCAGAAAAACAAGTCGTTGCGCGGAAAAAATCGTCGTTTCTTTCAAGGATTTTATATTTTTTTTGATTTATTTTGCATCCGATTGACATTTTATTGCAAAACTGTTAAGATGAAACCGAAAGAAGGAGGAAGATTCTATGCTCAATATCGCTCTCATCGGCACGTGGCACGTGCATTTCGGCGGTTATGCCAACACGGTCCGCAATCACCCGGATTGTAAGATCACCGCGCTCTGGGATCCCGATCCCGCGGCGGGGAAGTCCGCAGCCCAAACATACGGCTGCGATTTCGAGCCGGATTACGACCGGCTGCTCTCCCGGGCGGACGTGGACGCCGTTCTCGTTAC
>CACZOP010000137.1 GCA_902782845.1 Oscillospiraceae bacterium
CGCTGCGGAAGATGATGCGGTCCAGATCATCCCCGGCGGAATTCTTATCGAAGGCAGGGTCGGCGGTATCATACAGGCCGCCGTTATTAAGCTCCGCCCACACGTCCTTCATCCCCGTGGGTTCCAGCAGATTTTTGACCATATCGTCCCCGAGCTCGCGTTTGAACTTGAAATTGAAATCCCCCTGCGCGATCACGGCGCGGCCGTCGTTCAGATTCTCGTTGATAAAAGCGGCGAGCTGCTGAAAATTATTTGCCCGCGCGCGGATGGAAAACGCGTCGAAGCCCGCGTCCATATGCACGTTGATCACGTGGATGAACACGCCCGGCTGCAGCTCCAGCAGGCAGTAGATAAAGCCCTTGTTCGAGAGCGCGTCCATGGAGCCCGAAAGCGAGCCGTATTCCACATTCCATTTCACCCGCCGCACGTTATAGATCGGATGGGGAGAAAACACGTTGAGCCCCTGCCCCTGAGCAAGGCCGCCGCTGGTATAGGAGCGGTTGGGATAATTCGTCATCTCGGCGGCAAGGTATTTATGTCCGTTGAAATCCTCCTCGGTGCCGATAAAATCCACGTCGGTCCCGTTCAGGAGTCTGCCGATCCGCGCGGCGCGGTCGTTGGTGGCGGTAAAAGTCGTCCCCTGGAAATCTCCCACCACGGGAATGCCCGACACGTTATAGGCGATCAGGCGCAGGGTCCCGGCCGTCTCCTCCGCCCGGACGCAGACAGCCGAGGGAAGAAGCAAAAGCGCGCAAAGCAAAATCGAAAACAGTTTTTTCATGGGTGGTTCCTCCTGAAATTTCTTTTTATTCTTCTGTTACGTAAATTCCGGTACCGGCGTGCAGCGTTTCGGGCGCGTCCGGCGTTCCGGCCTTACAGGTCACGATAAAATAACACATTGCCGCGTCTTCGGGGATCTCCACGGAAGCCCTGCCGTCTTCCACACGCCCCTGCCCGCGCAGCCACGGCTCTTTGAGTTTATCCTCCTCATATTCCAACGGCGCGGCGCGGTAATACACAAACGCCCGGGGATCGTCCGCGTCGGCGGGAAGCGTAAAAGAAAGGATCGCGCGTCCCTCCTCCATCGTCACATTCGTGATGACGGGATTCCCCGGCCCCCGCCCGCACGTTTCGTCCGCGAAACGGAAGATCTCGGGGATCACGGAGCCGTCGTCCTGGCTGTGCCCGAGGCCCGAGATCAGCAGCGGCGCGCCGTTCCTCGCGGCGGCGGCGCTGGCGGCGGTGGCGGTTGCGCAGAAAAACGGATCGTCGTCCCGGTTCACAAACAACACGGGCATGGTCACGTTTTCAAGCAGGAGCGAACCGTCCCACGTATCGGAAATGCCGGGGCCGCCGAAGCATCGCCCCCAGACGGTGGTATTTCTGTCTAAGAACCCGCAGCCGTATACGGGCGCGGCAAAGGCGAAGCGGTCGTCGTAGCAGATCAGCGTGCTGCAGCAGAAGCCGCCCCATGAGATCCCCGTCACGCCGACGTCGGCGGTCTTCACCCGGGGATCCGCCCGCAGAAGATTATGCGCCAGGATCGCGTCGGCCACGTAGTGATAATACCACTGCGCGGGAAAAGGCTTTTCCGTGGTGGACAGCCCGTCCATGGGCATATGGGAAGCGGGATAAAGGATCCAGTCCTCATTCCGGTCGGAATAGCCCTCCTGCCCGTAGATCTGCCCGAAGCCGTCGAAGGAAATAGCGGCGTAGCCTCTGTCGACCCATCTCCGCACCCAGGAGGCGTAGGCGTGCCCCCCGCCGCCGTGGATCAGCACCATGGCGGGAACGGGCGTTTCCGGCCCGGCGTTTTCGGGGAAGCCCAGATAGGCGAACACTTCGGTTTGCCTGCCGCCGCAGTTTTCCCCTGTGTAGCTGATCGCCCGGATCCGGCCGTCCGCCGGGTAGGGCTGTTTTTCTTTTAATTCCCTGTAGGAGGGAACGTGTTTTTTTACTTCATCAAACAGCGCCGAAAGCGCCGCCGTCCTTTCGTTGCCGCCGGGAGACGACGGCACACGTATTTGCATTTCCGGGCTCCTCCTCCCCTTACCGCCCCAATGCCGGGCGCACGGAATGATAAATCAAAATAACGGGCGCCCTGCGGTCAGCGCGCGGAAATCAGCGTCAGCGGATCGGCGTCCTGCCCCGCAAGATGGGAACGGTCGTTATGATAGATCAGATGCACGTCGCTGCCGTAGAGCCCTGTCCCGGCGGGATAAAACACCAGCTTTGAAACGCCGGTGTTGGCAAAGGAAAAATCATAAGCCGGCGTTGTTTCAAGGCCCAAAGCGGCAAACACCATAAAGGTCTCAAATGCGGCGTGGGCCACCACCATCACCTTTTCCCCTGCATGGAAGCGCGCCCGCAGATAGCAGATCGCCTCCCGCGCCCGGGAAAGATACTTTTCGTCTTCGTCCTCGTCCTGCGTAAAAACGAAATTCCCGGCGGGGTCCGTTCCGCCGGCAGGCACGGCAAAAGGGAAGACCTCCCTGATCTCGGAAAACCGCTTTTCGCCGAATTTGCTTTTGAGGCCGCACTCCGTAAAAACGGGATGGACCTCCACAACCGAAGGCGTTTCCCGGCCTTTTACTACCGCGCCCGCGGTCTGCAGCGCCCGGTTCTGCCCGCTGGATAAAATGCAGTCGAGCGGAAGGGACGCATAAAACGCCCCGAGCTTCTGCGCCTGCGCCGCGCCCGCTTCGGTTAAAAACGGGTCCTCAAAGCGGCGGAAATCCGCGCTGTCGGCGAGCCCCGCGTTCGTGCGGGACTGCCCGTGCCGCACAATATATAATTCAAGCTCCGGTGTTGGGTCCACGTTTCTTTCCTCCGGCTTTCGTTTGGGTTCGTCTTTTTTATGCGCGCGTAAATTATGCGCCCGAGGTCTTGTTCCCGTGCCACGAAGGAAAAATCGTGTGCCACACGTCGCAGTGCGCCTCGCAGTCCAGATAATGGGGAAAGACCTGATTGCAGAAATCCCCGTCGGGAATATCCCGGAAGGCGTTCCTCACGGCGTTGGGGTAATCGGGGATCGCAAAGCAGAACGCTTTCCACGCCGCCATCCACTGTTTTTCATCCTGCAGGATCTCACTGCGGCGGCTGAGCGCCGAAAGCAGAGCTTCTCTTTCCTCCCCCGCGGCAAGGCGGATCCCGGTATCGGTGACGACCACGGGGACGTAGTCAACGGCAACGGTCTCCCCGAAGTCGGCAACGACCGCAAGGCCGCTTTGCCATTGGGGGCTGGGGTTATCCGCCTCCACAAAGTTGAAATTGCCCTGTCCGTATAAGATCTCGCCGCCGCGGTACCGCTCCCGGCAGCCGATGCAGTGGCTGTGCTGGGTGAGCACCAGATCCGCGCCCGCGCGCACCATGGCGCGGCAGGCCTTCCGCAGGCGGGGCGAGGGATATTCGCTCTGCTCCTTGCCGCCGTGATACATCACCGCCACAAAGTCGGCTTGCTTTTTTGCTTCGGCAATATCCTCCACGGTATCGAAAGGATCAAAGGGATTCGCGCCGAACTGATCCGGCAGGGCGTAGGTATACTCGTGCTCGCACACCGCCACGATCCCCACCCGCCGGCCGTCCTTTTCCAGAAACAGCGGCTTGCGGGAATCCCGGTCGTTTTCTCCGAAGCCGAAGGGGACCATCCCGGCGGCTTCCACAGCGGCTGCGGTGTCGCGCATCCCATCCACGCCGTAGTCCAGCGTGTGGTTGTTGCTCAGCCCCATGTGGGTAAAGCCGCAGCGGGCAAACACCGCGGCGTCGGCGGGAACGCCTTTGAGCAGCGCCCCCAGCTTTTTAATGGGTTTGTTCCTGTCCGTCAGGGCGCACTCCAGATTTGCGATACAAAAATCCCCCAAAGAAAGCAGGGGCAGCGCGTCGCCCATCAGCGCGGCAGGGTCTCCCCTGTCCAGCGCCGGCCGGGTGACTTCGGTGGGAACCAGATCCCCGCAAAAAATCAGCTTCATACTCTGTTTCTCCCGATGATTTCGTTGTTTCAGCGTTCCGGGGCGATCCACATGGCGGGGCGGACCCCGGCGCTCGCGTAGTCCACGCTGTTGCCGTAGGGATCGGTCTTGCCGGTATAGCTCACGCCCGCCACGGTATCGGAGGCGCCGCCGGGGGAACGCAGGAGCCACCAGCAATAGCCGCCGGCGCTGACCCATGCGCCGCGGCTTCTCGCGCGGCGTGTGGGCTCACAGATCCTTTCCGCGTCCGAGGCAAACAGCGTCTCGGCTTCTTCAAGGCTCAACAGAAAGATTTTGTCCGCGGTGGGGTTCCCCGCGTAGGTGTCATACTCCGGGTTCGTGCCGGCGCTGACGTCCGTGGTCAGGATCCGGCGCTGTTCGGCGGCGCTGAACGCGGCGTTACAGAACGTGACGTTGAGCCATTCGCGCAGAGAGCAGGTCTCCCACGTGGCGTTTGTGTAGTCCGCGTTATACCTTTTGCAGTCCAGCGCGTATTTGCTGATCACAAGGATCTTTTTTGCTTCCTTTTTCAGCACCACCCATTCGATCGCTTCTTCCGTGTCCGGCGTCTGTTCGTAAACGCCGAACAGATACGTGTTGCCCACGTCCGTGCCGATCACCGTCGTTTCCGGTTCCTCCGACGCGGCGGGTTCGGTTTCGGTCGGATTCTCCCGCGCTTCTTCCCGCGCTTTTTGTTCCGGCGTCAGGGCAAGGTTGTTGTTTTTCAGGAATCCCGAGAGCGCGGAATGGGTCCCGACGGCAATCAGGATCAGCGCGAAAAACGCCGTCACGCCGAGCAGGGCGGCTTTCAGGCGGCGACTTTTCCGCGCGCCGGCGGCCTGCGCCTCCTCTGCGGCGTCGTCCGGGGCCGGTTCGTCTTCCTCCTCCCCGGCTTCGGCTGCAGAGGGAGCGGACG
>CACZOP010000138.1 GCA_902782845.1 Oscillospiraceae bacterium
ACGGCGAGCGCACCGACACGTATTACGCCGTGAAGCAGGTAAACGAGGAGATGTCCGTGTTCGCGGAAGAATACGGGAAGTATGAGAACCATGGCGCGGTCATGTATAACCGCATCCATCCGAAGGCGTCCGGCGTCAGCCTCGGCGCCACGAAGGTCGACGCGAAATACAAGCCCGTGATGCTGACCGCCGACCCGGTGCTCTGCGGCTGCTTCACCGAGAAAGAAGGAAACGGCAGCGCGTTTGTGTTCACGAATATGTTCGATCCTCAGACCGGCAGGACCGCCTCGTTTACGGCGACCTTCCCCGGCGCGAAAAGCATAACGCTTTACCGCAAGGGCGAAAAGACCGTGATCAGCGGCAGTACGCTCACCATGACGCTTGACAACCGCGAGGGCGTGTTCGTCACGGTTGAAAAAGCCTTCGGCCCCGTTTGCTGAAAGCAGAAAACGGAACTTTTATGTGATAAGTAAGGGGACTGCAGAGCCCCGATCAAACAATCTTCCGTACCGCGCACATCCGGTCGCCGGCAGCGTGTCGGGGCGCGGAGCACGGACGGATTCGGAACAGAAAGGAAACGTTTGCATGGATTTCCCGCGGCAATTCATCTGCGCAACGGAGGACTATACCACATATCATCATTTCGTCCCCGCGCCTTATTTCAGAAAGACCTTTTTTGCCGACGCGGCCGACTGTCGGCTGCGGGTCACCGGTTTGGGATTTTACCGGGTGTGGATCAACGGCAGAGAGATCACGAAGGGGCTTCTCGCGCCCTATATCTCAAACCCCGACGATTACGTTTATTTCGACGATTACGACCTTTCGCCCTATATCGTGCCGAATAAGAAAAACGTGGTGGGCTTTCAGCTGGGCAACGGTATGGAGAACGCCCCGGGCGGCGCGATCTGGGATTTCCATAAAGCGGCGTTCCGCGCCCAGCCGAAGCTGGCGTTTCTGCTGGAAGGCTGCGGTGTGCGCGCCGAAGCCGACTGCAGCGTGAAAACCGCGCCCTCGCCTTTGTATTTCGACGACCTGCGCGCCGGCGTCCGCTATGACGCGCGGCGGGAGATCCCCGGCTGGAATCTGCCCGATTTCGACGACGGCGGCTGGGCGAACGCCCTGCCCTGCGCCGCGCCGCTCGGACAATACCGCGTTTGCGAAGCCGATCCCGTGGAACCCACGGGCGTCGAACTGCGTGCCGCGGCGATCCGTCCCGGGCGGCTGCGTGATTACACGCCCCGGGACGACGTGGAACACGTTGTCGTTGCGGAAGACGCCGGAGACGGCAGGGAAGGCTATCTGTATGATTTCGGTAAAAACAACGCCGGCGTCGTCCGATTGAAAATCAACGGCCGTCCCGGGCAGCGGGTGGTGCTGCAGTTCAGCGAGCTGCTGACGGACGGAGAGGTGGATTATAATAATATCCATTTTTATCCCGACGGGTTTTCACAGCGGGACGTGTATATCTGCAAGGGCGGGGAAGAGGTTTTTGAGCCGCCGTTCACCTATCACGGCTTTCGTTACTGCCTTGTAATGGGGATCGATGAAGCGCAGGCGACGCCGGAACTGCTTACCTATCTGATCTGCACCTCAGCCGGAAAGAACGTGGGCGGCTTTTGCTGTTCCGACGATACCGCGAACGCCCTTTATGAGATGTGCGACGCGTCGGACCGCTCGAATTTTTATTATTTTCCCACCGATTGCCCGCACCGGGAGAAAAACGGCTGGACGGGCGACGCCGCCCTTTCCGCGGAGCATATGCTCATGACCATGAACGTGGGGACGAGCTACCGGGAGTGGCTGCGGAACATCCGCGCGGCGCAAAGGGAGAGCGGCGAGCTGCCCGGCATCATTCCCACCGCCGACTGGGGCTACCAATGGGGCAACGGCCCCGCGTGGGATGCGGCGCTGATCTTCATTCCTTATTTCACCTATAAATACACCGGCGACAGGGAGATCCTGGCCGAAAACGCGGAGGCGATCGGGCGATATCTCGGCTATGCGGCGGGCAAACGGAACGAAAAAGGGCTGCTTGCCTACGGTCTCGGCGACTGGTGTCCCATCGGCGGAAACGTCAGATCCACGTTGGAGTTTACCGACACCGTAACGATTTTCGCCTGTGCGAACATGGCGGCGTTCATCTTTGACGTCCTGGGGCTTGCGGACGCGAAAACCTATGCCTGCCGGCAGGCTGCCGAATACCGCGCGGCGATAAGGGCGCATCTGATCGACAAAGAGACCTGCGTCGCCGATACCGGCTGCCAGACGAGCCAGGCCATGGCGCTGTATTACGGCGTTTTCAACGAAGCGGAAAAAGAAAAGGCCACGGCGTATCTGCGCCGGATCATCCACGAAAACGGCGATTTCCTTGAAACGGGCATTCTCGGCGCGCGGGCGATCTTTCACGTGCTCAGCGGCGCGGGCGAAAGCGAGCTTGCATGGAAAATGATCACGCGGAAGGAATTTCCCTCCTACGGCGCGCTGGTGGACTTCGGCGAGACCACGATCCCGGAATTCTTCGATCTGCCGGGCGAGGGGAACTATTCCCACAACCATCACATGTACTGCGATATCAAGAACTGGTTCATTTCCGCCGTGGCCGGTCTGCGTTATAATCCGGACGGGACAGATCTCAGCCGCGTACGTATACAACCGGCATTTATCAAAAGCCTCTCCTTTGCCGAGGCGCGGTACGATTCCCCACGGGGAGAGATCTTTGTCCGTTGGGAACGGACGGGAGAAGGCGTTGATCTGCGTGTGCGTACGGACGAACGGATCACCGCCGAGATCATTCTTCCGGACGGGGCGCGTTTCACCCACCGGGGAGACAACGTATTTTCCTTCCTCCCCGCCGGCTGACGTCTCTTTCGGGCGGGATGGATTTATCATCTGCTCTGGAATCCTGTCTAAATCTGGCAATTGTGATTTTTGAATTTGCCAAAATGACAGGATTTTTTATTTCTGAAAGTTTTTCTTGTAATTATTTTTTGTTTTTGGTAAAATAATTTTATCCTCATTATTTGCGCATTTGTTTGGCAGGAGATGAGCCGATGCCCCCCCTGTCTCCGAAGAGAAAACGAAATACCGAGTATATTTTAATTACTGAATATCTGTGGCGGAGGATGATTTATGGTTCAGATTCTTACGTATGTCTATCTGGTATTCGTGCTGTTGTTCCGCAGCATTTTTCCTTTTGGCATGCCGCCGCAGAAGACGACCGTGCCCGAAACGGGTTCGCTGGCGGCGACGGACGCGCTGGACCGTCAGGCGATCACGGCGGGAAAAAGCGAAAAAAAGGTGGGAATCTTCTACTTTTTGTGGCACGAGCACGGCTGGCCCGGACCTTATAACATCAGCGAGATCGTGGCGGCGCATCCCGACGCGATCGAATCCGAAGAAAAATGGATGCGGTACGGCGGCGGCGGATACGGCGCGTTCCATCACTGGGGCGAGCCGCTGCTCGGTTATTACGACATCACCGACAAATGGGTGCTCAGCCGCCACTGCCAGATGCTCACGGACGCCGCCGTGGATTTTATGGTGTTTGACACGACCAACGGGTTTACCTATCTCAACGCCGTGCGGGCGCTGATCGACGTGTGGTACGGATATTACGAGCAGGGATGGAACGTGCCGAAACTGGCGTTCTATACCAACGCTGCTTCCGGCAGAGTGATGAATGAGCTATACGACGCGCTGTACGGCAACGACGCGCTGCACGCGAAGTATCCGCGGATCGATGAGCTCTGGTTCCGGATGAACGGCAGGCCGATGATCGTGGGCAACGCCGGGGATGAAGACCTGCGCCCGGAGGTAAAGGACTACTTCCGTATCAAGGCGGTGCAGTGGCCCACCGACAATAAGCACAGCGACGGCTTTCCTTGGATCGAGTTCGGGACCACGCTGCACACCGTGGGCGGGTATTATAAAAACTCCCTGCAGGACGAGAGCATCATGAACGTTTCCGTGGCGCAGCACTGCGATACCTGCCGGTTCAGCGCTTCCGCGTGGTACAGCGCAAACGATCACGGGCGCAGCTGGCACAACGGCAAAAAGGATACGGGCGAAGGCGCGGTGCTGCATGGATATAACTTTGCCGAGCAGTGGGAATTCGCCCTGAAGCTTGATCCGGATATCATCTTCGTTACCGGGTTCAACGAATGGGTGGCGCAGCGGCTGAAGCTGGTGGAAAACGAGCCTTTCGGTTTTGTTGATAACTGCGATACGGAGTATTCCCGCGATCTGGAGCCCTCCGCCGGGATCCTCGGCGACAACTACTATATGCAGATGGTGAACTACATCGCCAGATTCAAAGGCGTCACCGCCGTTTTGCCGCGGGGCGAAGAGAAAACGATCGATCCCGAGGGCGATTTCAGGCAGTGGGACGACGTTTCCGCCGTATACCGCGATTACCGGGGCGACACCGCGCACCGCGACAGCCTCGGCGTCGGAAATACGCATTATACGGACGATTCCGGCAGGAACGATATCGTTCAGGCGAAAGTCGCCGAGGATCGGGATAACCTGTATTTCTATGCGCAGACAGCCGATACGTTATCTCCCTCGTCGGAGGAGGCGTGGATGACGCTGTTTATCAACGTCAGCGGAAAAGAAGGTTATGATTTCTGTGTCAACCGCACGTCTCCCGCAGGCGGCAGGGCCGCGGTCGAAGCTGTTCAGAACGGCGGATACGTCCGGCGCGGCGACGCGGAGATCCGGTTCGAAGACAACCGCCTGATGCTGCGGGTGGAAAAGTCCCTTTTCGGCTTTGCGCCGGGTGCGGACGCTTCGTTCACGTTCAAGTGGGCGGATAACTATACGGTCGGCGACCTTTATTCCTTTTATACCCGCGGCGACGCCGCTCCCTACGGCAGGCTGAACTGGGTATATAACGGCTGCGGCTGACAGGATAAATCATACCGATACAATGGCGCAGATACTGCGGAAAAGCATTTTCGGAACCGGACAAATTTTTTCCGGCGTTCAGCCTCTCAACGCTCTTTGCGCCGGGGATCGCCGGCGGCGACTTCCCGCCGTGCGGACAGCCGGAATTCATTTCTCGGAAAAAAGGAGATATGATCAAATGAGGAACACAACAGTTAAGATTTTTGCGTTGGCGTTGTGCGCGGCCATGCTGTTTTCGCTTGCCGCCTGCACAAGCAGCAAAAGGAAAGAAACGGAGGAAGCAACAATGGAATCGATCACGGAAATGGCTGCGGATACAAAAACGGCGGGAAACGGGAAAAAGGTTTATCTTGCCGGGCCTTTGTTCAATCAAGCCGAAAAGGATTTCAATCTGGAGATCACAAAGGTGCTTGAGGATTGCGGTTATCAGGTCTTTCTGCCGCAGCGCGACGGGATCGAAGCCGCGCAGCTGGAAGGCAAGAGCGAAGATGAAATGATCGAAATGATTTTCAGCCTTGACGAGGGAAAGGTGAAGGAATCGGATATTCTCTTTATGAATCTGGACGGCAGGGTTCCCGACGAGGGCGCGTGTGTCGAGCTCGGAATCGCCTACGCCAACGGGAAACGGTGTTACGGGTTTAAAACCGACACACGCTCCGTTGAGCTCGGCCTTGACCTGAATCCCATGATCAGCGGCTGCATGACAAAGGTTTTTAAGAATTACTACGGCGCCGGGCTGATAGAGGAATTAAAACAATACTTATCCGAAAACGAACTGTAACGCCGTTTTAGTCCCCTTGTGTCAAGTGTCAACTGAATCCGCAGGAGGTAGGCGTAATGTCCATGCATAATTTGTATCTGGTCCTGAAAACCTTGTTTGTCTGGCTGTATGCCGTTTCGGCGGCGTTTTCGCCCGCTGTGGGCGGCGGGGATTTCGCGCCGTCGCAGCCGGTGGCGCCCGGCGATCCGTCAACGTACGTTCAGATCGACGCCGTCGATACGGGGATCGATATCTATACGACCGTAAAGGGCGGCGGCGGTTACCGCTACGGTCCGTCGATGATCCTCAACACCGACGGCAGTCTTGATACCTGGTGCGCGACCTGCGGCCCCGGCGATATTTGGGATATGATCGGCTATACCCGCCTTTATGACGGCGGAAAGCGCAGCAGCGCGGAAAAACTGCCGATCAAGCCCACCGCGGGCGGCCATGACCATTATTCGACCTGCGATCCGGGTGCGATCAAGTTCGGCGGCTACTATTACGTGGGCTATACGACGACCCTTGATTCCAGAGGCGTCGACAACGATATCTGCGTCGCCCGCAGCAAAAATCCCGACGGTCCGTATGAGAAATGGACCGGCAGCGGCTGGGGCGTCGAGCCTGCGCCCATGATCGAATATACCGAAAACCCGGATTGCTGGGGCGCCGGGGAGCCGTCTTTCGTTCTGATGGGAGACAAACTCTATATCTACTACAGCTGGAACACGTCCACCCCGGCGACGCGCCTTGCGATCGCGGACGCAACAGACGAGAACTGGCCCGCAACGCTGGAGTATATGGGCGACGTGATCCCCGCAAAGAGCGGCGGATCCGATTCCGCCGACGTGAAGTATTCCGATGAATTCGGTCGCTTCATAGCCGTTTACACGTCAAAGCGTTTTTCTCCGGACAGCTTCATCTCCGTATGGGAATCGTTTGACGGCATGCATTTCCGGCAGAGCAGCCTTGTGAAGGCAAACACCGCTCAGAATCTCCACAACTGCGGGATCTCCGGACGCGCGGACGGCCATATCGGCGCGG
>CACZOP010000139.1 GCA_902782845.1 Oscillospiraceae bacterium
ACAAATTCCGATTTCCCTTTCGGGATTGCTTTTTTTCTTCCGCTGCGGTAAAATGAAGACAGCAAACAAAAGGAGACGATCACCATGCGCGCCTTTCTTCAAAAAATCATTGCGCTTTTTATGTCCGTGCTTGCGTTTTTCGGTATTGTAAAATCCGACCCCTCCCGTTTTGCCTTCTCCGGCAAACAGGGAAAGAACCACGTGCAGGGGCTGGCGGTGGACGAGAAAAACGGCTGTATCTACTATTCCTTTACCACCTCGCTGATCAAAACCGACCTCCGCGGAAGGCTGATCGGCAGCGTCACGGGGCTGGTGGGGCATCTGGGATGCATCGCGTTCAACCCGGCGGACGGAAAGATCTACGGCTCGCTGGAGTATAAGCACGACGCCATCGGCCAGGGGATCACCGGCGCGGACGTGACCGACGGCTTTTATATCGCCGTGTTCGACGCGGACAAAATCACGCGGAAAAACATGTCCGCCGAAAAAGACGGCGTGATGACGGCGGCGTTTCTGCCCGACGTGCTGGCGGACTACGAGGGAAACGGCAGAAACAAAGCCGGCGGGGCGGTTCCGCACAGATACGGCTGCAGCGGGATCGACGGCCTTTGCTTCGCCCCGCTGCCCGGAGAACCGGCGGGCGCGCGCTGCGTTTACGTGGCCTACGGGATCTACAGCGACCCTGCGCGGGAAGACAACGACCATCAGGTGCTGCTCTGCTATGCGCCGGACGCGCTGAAAGCGGCGGCGAAGCCCCTGTCGCAGACAAACATGCACAAAAGCGGCCCCGGGGCACCGGCGCATAAATATTTCGTCTTTACCGGCAACACGGAATACGGCGTGCAGAATCTGGAATACGACCCGGCGTCGCGTTCTCTCCTCATGGCGGTATACCAAGGGAAAAAACCGGAATTCACAAACTACGACGTTTTCGCGGCGGATCTCTCAAAGCCCGCCCGGACCGTTATGCTGCGGGGGCTGGACGAAAGCGGCGAAGCGCTCACGCTGCTGGGCGCCCCGGCGCCCGAAAGCGACGGGATCCGGGGCTGGTATTTCCCATACGGGCAATACGGCGTGCAGGCAAAGCGCGGCGGCGGCTTTTATATCGCCGAGCCCGCCCAGATCGACGGCGAAGAGGCGGCGAACGTGTATATTTATCAATTTGACCCGCAAACGGGATTTACAAGGAACGGAGGAAAAAACTGATGCTCAAGCCCTCCCTGATCGCAAAAACCGACGCGAAGGCTTCCGAAAAACAGGTCCTTTTTTTGGACGGGCTGCGGATCACCTTCCTGACCTCCCGCCTGATCCGTGTGGAAAAGGCGGAGACCTGCACCGACCTGCCGAGCTTTACCGTCTGGTTCCGCCGCTTCCCCGCGGGGAACCTGCGCGTTACAAAGAAAAACGGCGGGCTCCGGGCGGAAACCGACGACGTGATCTTTTTTATCAGAAACGGCAGGCCGTATTCCGTTTATTTTAAGGACACAAAGAAAACCGAATATTTTGACAAACAGAAAAACCTCAAGGGCACCCGCCGCACGCTGGACATGACCTTCGGCCCGGCGCCGCTGGAGGACGGCCTGCTCACCGGGGGCGGGGCCTTCCTGCTGGACGACGCGGGCGCGGCGCTGCTGGACGAAGGCGGACATTTTACGGCAAGAGCCCCGGGGGCGACGGATTACTACGCCTTCGCCTACGGCAAAGACTACCGCGGGACGATACGCGCCTTTTACCGCATTTCGGGCGCGCCGCCGCTGGTGCCGCGCTACGCGCTGGGCGTTTGGTGGAGCCGCTACCACGCCTATACCGCGCAGGAATATCTGGATCTGACGGCGCGATTCCGGGCGGAGGACGTGCCGCTGACGGTGGCCACCGTTGACATGGACTGGCACTGGGTGCACGGCCTGAAACAGCGCTTCGGGGTGAACTACCGGGGCTGGACGGGCTATTCGTGGAACACGGCGCTTTTCCCGGACTACAGGGATTTTTTGCGGCAGCTGAAGGAACAGGGCCTGCACGTGACCCTGAACCTCCACCCGGCGGACGGCGTGCACTGCTACGAGGACGCTTATCCCGCCATGGCGAAGGCTGTGGGAACGGATCCCGGGCGCAAAAAAAAGGTTCCCTTTTTGTGCGGGAACGACGATTTCTGGAACGCTTATTTTGATATTCTCCACAAGCCCTATGAACGCGAGGGCGTGGATTTCTGGTGGATCGACTGGCAGCAGGGAAAACGCTGCGACGTGCCGGGGCTGGATCCCCTGAACGCACTCAACCACTATCATTATCTCGATAACGCCGAGGACGGCAGGATGCCGCTGATCCTCTCCCGCTACGCCGGGCTCGGTTCCCACCGCTATCCGCTGGGCTTTTCGGGGGATTCCGCCATCAACTGGCAGGTGCTGGATTTCCAGCCCTACTTTACCGCCACCGCCGCCAACGCCGCCTACGGCTGGTGGAGCCACGATATCGGCGGCCACCACATGGGCGGGCGGGACGACGACCTCTATCTGCGCTGGCTGGAATTCGGGGTCTTTTCTCCCATTCTGCGGCTGCATTCCACCTCCAGCGACCTGTTGGGGAAGGAGCCCTGGAAATACCGCGGCGACGTGGCGGCGGCGGCAAAAAAGTGGCTGCGCTTCCGCCACCGGCTGATCCCCTATCTCTTTACCATGGATCACCGCGTCCACGCCGAGGGCGGCGCGCTTTGCGAACCGCTCTACTACGCTTATCCGGAACGGGAAGAAGCCTACGCGGTGAAAAACGAATATTTCTTCGGCAGCGAGCTGCTCCTGTGCCCCATCACGCAGCCGCAGCACGCGTCCCTCGGGCTCGGCAGCGCGCGGGCTTGGCTCCCGCCGGGGGAATGGACGGATATCTTTACCGGCCGCCGCTACCGGGGCGACCGCTTTGTCACCCTGTTCCGGGAGCTGGATGAGATCCCGGCGCTCGCAAGGCCCGGCGCGATTTTGCCGCTGTCGGCGGACGAAGGCAACGGGACGGAAAATCCCAGAGCGCTGGAGCTCTGGGCGTTTGCGGGAAACGGCGCGTTTACGCTGACCGAAGACAACGGCCGCGCGGATTATGAGGCGCACACGGCGAGGACCCGCTTTGAGATGACCTATGAAAACGGGACGCTGACCTTTACGGTACACGCCGCCGAAGGGGACCTTTCGGTGCTGCCGCAAAAGCGCGACTATCTGATCCGGGTGAAAGACACGCCCGTCACCTTTTCCTGCAAAAATCTGGACGTGACGAAAACACGGCGGTTCACGGCGCAAAACGTGTCGCTGAACGAGGCCGAGCCGCCGAAGGAAGCGGTGATCCGCCTGTTCTCGCGCTGGCAGGAAAATACCGTGAAAAAAGAGCTGCGCTACCGCCCCTTTGCCGGAGCCGAAACCGCCGACGCCCTCCGCGCCGCCCTCAACAGGCAGCGACTGCCCAAAGAGCTGAAAGAGGCGATCGCGGAAGCGCTGGGGGAAGAATAAACCGGAATTTG
>CACZOP010000140.1 GCA_902782845.1 Oscillospiraceae bacterium
CGGGGTTCGATGGTTCCCTCGTTTTTTCGATAGTGGACAATTCCCCTTCAAATTCCGATTTGTCCGTCTCTCCATTTTATCCTATGCTTGTCTGCTGAATTTAGAACTTTCAACGGGCGCGTAATCTCCGTTTCGTCTGAATTCGATGGAAAATAAGAAAATACTTGACAATAATGTAAAATTATGGTAAAATATGGCTGAAAACAAACAAGGAGGAAGATATACATGAAAGCAACGGGTATTGTGAGGAAATTTGATGAAAACGGCCGCTTTGTGCTGCCCATGGAGCTGCGTAAAAAACTGGATCTTGCTTCCGGCGACGACGCGCTGGAGATCTTTGTGGAGGACGATTGCATCATCCTGAAAAAATACGCGCCGTCCTGCATTTTCTGCGGTTCCATGGAGGATCTGGTTTCGCTGCGGGATAAGAAGGTCTGCCGCAGATGCGCCGAGAAGATCAACGTGCTTTTCGAGGGTTGATCCGCTTTTCCGGGCGATATAAAAAGCGCAGGAAAGCTGCGGAAAACGGGGCGAAAAGCAGGTGTAAAGGTTTTTGCTTCCCGTCAAAAAACGGAGGTCCGCAGGCAAGCATTTGCCCTTTTCAGCGGTTGTTCCGGGTGAAAAAAACAATAAAAATACGCGGACATCGCCGGGTTGTCCGCGTATTTTTTCACAAAAACGGCATTTTTGTTAAAATGTTCAAAACTCGGTCAAAAACCACTGAAAACCGATTTTGTAAAGGAAACTGCTTCCCGGATTTCGGGGCATTTTTTGACGAAAGCCCGTAATTCTGAACATTCTGCACCGAGTTTTCAACAATTCTGCATGAATTCTCAACAAAGTAAAGTAAATGGCTTTACAGTAAAATCGGATATTGGATCCGTTTGTCGTAAAAAACGGCCTGTTCAAAACCCGCACGCCGCAAAGCGGCCCCCGCGAGGGTGATCCCGCTTCCCACTTCGTCATGAAACATGCTCTCGCTGCCGATCGTAACCGCGGTTCCGCCGCAGTCGCGGAAGTAGGAGATCAGCCGCAGATAAAGGTCTCTGATCTTTTCGCTGCCCAGAATATCCCGGGTGTCCAGCTCCAGCGCCTTGCCCTTCTGCGCCAGGATCCGGAGCACGCCGTGCATGGCGTCCTCAAAGGGCGCGGTGTCCGCGTTTGTCTGCCGCAGGGGCGCCAGCGGGCGGGACAGCACGTCGAAATCCGTTTCCTCCGCCGTTTTCGTCAGCAGGGCGGCGTATTCCCGGCAGAACTCCATAAAATCGGCCTGCGGCATATCGGGGCGCAGCCCGAACCCGCTGCCGTCCGCCCGGCGGGAAACGGAGGTCAGCACGATATCGTAAGCTTGTCGTTCCAGAATCGCCGCCGCCGCCGCGGGATTGGCGGCCGCCTGCTCGAATTCGATACCGGCAAACACCGAGACCACGCCGAAAAAGAGCTGCTTTGCCTTACATACGTCAAAAAACGAGTGCCGCAGCCGGCGGTGCGTGTCGTAGTCTTCCGCCTTGTCCAGACGGCAAAGGTCGGTAAAGGCCACGGCGCGGATGTCCTTTTCCGCCGCGGTTTCGCAGAGCAGCGATATCTTATCGTGCCCGCAGACGGAGTTGTTCGTGTATACGTGCAGATCTATGATCTCTTCCAAAACGGGAGCGCTCCTTTCTTTTCTGTGGATCTCCTTTTTCTATTCTACACGAAAAAAAGTTTTTTTGCAAATCCTATATGCAAATTCCCCCGAAAATGTTATAATGGATCCGTAAAAAATGCCTGCCGAAAGGATGCGATCAGATGCCCGAACAGTCTGTCACCCGCGCCGCCAACGCCAAGATCAATCTTTCTCTGGATCTCACCGGGATCCTGCCGGACGGCTACCACGCCATCTGCACGGTGATGCAGTCCGTTTCGCTTTGCGACACGGTCACGCTGGCGCCCGGGGCGGCGGGGATCCGGCTTTCCTGTTCCGCGCCGGAGGTCCCGACGGATAAGCGGAACACCGCTTTTGCCGCGGCGGAGGCGTTTTATGCCGCCGCGGGTCTCGCACCGTGCGTGGATATCCATATCGAAAAACGCGTGCCCTCCCAGGCGGGGCTGGGGGGCGGCAGCGCGGACGCCGCTGCGGTGCTGCATTGCCTGAACGAGCGCCACGGCTTCCCTTTGGGGGAAGATACGCTTTTGCGGATCGCGCTGGGCGTGGGGGCGGACGTGCCCTTCTGCTTTCTGGGCGGGACGCGGCTCTGCCTCAACAAGGGGGAGGTCATGGCAAAGCTGCCGCCGTTTGCCGCGCACGTTGTGATCGCCAAGCCCCGGGCGGGGGTCTCCACCGCCGCCGCATTCAGGAAATTTGATTCCGCCCCGCCGCTGCGCCACCCGAAAAACGACGATTTCCTCTTTTATATGATGCGCGGGGACTATGAAGCCGCTTTTGCCTGCGCCGGGAACCTTTTCGAGCAGCTTACCCACGTGCCGGAGGGCGATTGCATCAAACAGAGTATGCGCGAAAACGGGGCGTATTATGCCGCCATGAGCGGCAGCGGCTCGGCGTATTTCGGCCTCTTTTGCACACGGGAAGCCGCCGTTCGCGCCGCGGGTGCCCTGCGGGAGACCGTTCCCTTTGTCGCCGTTTGCGAAACCGCCGAAGAATAAAATTCGCGCGGCTGTATAAAAAACCGGTAAAACGCCCACACTGTTCCGCGGAACAGCAAAAGGGGGCGTTTTTCTTATGAAGATGAAAACGGTGTTTGATCGGTATGGTTACGCTTTGGTGGCGGTGCTGCTCTGCGCGGCGCTGTTGGCGGGGAGTTTGTCGGATTATTTCGTCCGCTGCCGGCGGCTGCGGGGGGAGGTGCTGCGGCTGCACGTTGTGGCCAACTCCGACAGCGCGGCGGATCAGGCGGTGAAGCTGCAGGTGCGCGACGCGCTTTTGGAGGCCGGGGCGGCGGTGTTCGGCGGCGCCGTTTCCGCTGCCGAGGCGGAAGAAAAGCTGCTGCCCGCTCTGCCGCTGCTGGAACGGACCGCCAACCGGGTGCTGCGCGAGCAGGGCTTTCCCTACCGGGCGCGGGCAACGGTGGACCGGGATTATTTTGAAGCCCGCGCCTACGGCGACCTCACCCTCCCGGCAGGGTCCTACCGGGCGCTGCGGGTGATCCTCGGCAGCGGCGCGGGACAAAACTGGTTCTGCGTGATGTTCCCGCCCCTGTGCCTCCCGGCGGCGGAGCCCGCCCAAAGGGACGCGGACGCGTGGGCGGTCTTCGGCGAAGACGGCGCCGA
>CACZOP010000141.1 GCA_902782845.1 Oscillospiraceae bacterium
GCCGGGGCGGTCGATCTTATTGATGACCACCAGCGGCGTTTTTTTCAGCGCCAGCGCCTTCGACAGCACGAAACGGGTCTGGGGCATACAGCCCTCGAAGGCGTCCACCAGCAGCAGAACGCCGTCCACCATGGTCATGATGCGCTCCACCTCGCCGCCGAAATCGGCATGGCCGGGCGTATCCACGATGTTGATCTTCACGCCGTTGAAATTAACGGAAGTGTTCTTTGAGAGAATGGTAATGCCGCGCTCCCGTTCCAGATCGTTGGAATCCATCACGCGTTCTTCCACCACTTCGTTTTCGCGGAAGGTGCCGCTCTGCTTTAAGAGCTTATCCACAAGGGTGGTTTTTCCGTGGTCAACGTGCGCGATAATGGCGATGTTGCGAATGTCTGTGCGAGTACTCAAAATTTCACCTTCATATTTCGGGCAACGCCGCACAACTCGGTCGTGCGGATCGCGATGTAGTTTCTATCATATTATATTAGCAAAAAAAAAGCGGAAAATCAATGCTTTTTTCCGCTTTTTCTCAGTTTTTCGGTTTTTCATACGGCCGGTGATTCAAACCAGATTGAACTCGTCTCCGTGCAGCTCCAGAAAGCGGGCGTACACGGCGTCGATGAGCGCCTGATCGTCCAGCCCCAGGTAGGTGTCGGTATCGGAATCCAGCTCCTCCGCCACCTCGAAAATATGCGCCATGCCGTTGTCCAGCTCGCTGCCCTCTTCCGGCAGCAAAACGGCGTAGTCCTTCCCCTCGTATTCGATCACGTCGAGGATCTCGAACCAATAGACGTTGCCCTCGTCGTCTTTGAACTGCATCTTCTCATAAACCGGTTCCTCCGGGGCGTTGTTCCCATTGTGATTTCTGTTTTGATACGCTTTTTTGCTCATGACGCGTTTCCCTTCTGTATCTGTTTTTTATGTGATGGATCAAACGATCTCTTCCAGCCCCACGGCGGCGCGCAGGGCAAGGCGGGCGTCCGCAGCGGAGATATTGCCGTCCCGGTCGATGTCGGCGGCGTTGAAAAGCTTGTCGCTCTGATAGTTGATAAATCCCACGGCGGCGCGCAGGATCAGGCGCGCGTCCATGGCGGTGATCTCGCCGTCCCCCGTCACGTCGCCCCGGCGGTAGAATTCCTGAATATAGATCACGAAGATCTCGCTGTATTCCCCGCAGCGGACGGTCACGGTCTGCGCCCCGCGGCGGGTAGGATCGATCCCGCTCACGGTGTAGTCCTGCGTTTCTTCCTTTCGCCCGGAAGCGTAAACGATCTGCACCTTCAATTCGCTCAGATCCACGGGCTCCCCAACAACAAAGGCAAGGACGTCCGGGGTGATCACGTTGATGCCTACCGTTTCTTCCTGCGCCAGCGTCAGATCCAGCGTCACGCTTTTTCCGCCGTAGGAAATAACGGCGAGATTCCCGCTGCCCAGCACAAAACGGGACGGATCACAGAATACCGTACACTGCGACAGCTCCACGGTTTCCCGCTCGCCGTTGTCGAAATCGGCTGTCAGCTCCAATCCCTCAAACGCGGGCATTTCGGTTTTGGAATACACCGTGACAGAAGGCATTTTTGTGATGTTCAGCGCCGTTACCTTCCGTTCCCGCGCCGTTACCGCCACGCTGCAGCTGATTTCGGGATATTTATAGCTGATTTTCAGCGTATGCGCCCCCTGTTGGAGCGGCGCGCCGGGCGCTTCGTTGTGGCAGCCGGTCAGCGTAAAATCCGGATCTGAGAGAACGTCGTCCGCCGAGAACGTGCGCGGCGCTCTGCCGTCGGTATAGGTCGCCCGCAGAACCAGCCCGGAAAGATCCAGCGGCTGGCACTCGATATATTTCGTTTTATCCGGCGTCGAGACCACCGTCAGCGCCTTTAAGGGCGTTTTTATCACCGTGACCGTAAAGGTCGCGGTAAATACGGCGGTGCCGGGTTTTGCGCGGTAAAGCACCGTAACGTTTTTTTCACCGATGGCGTCCAGCGCCGGGCAATACAGATCCCAGCCCTGAAGCTCCCGGTCGGCGCCGCCGTCCAGATAAACGGCACGAACGCTGATCCCCGAAAAATCCGGCGTTTCGTCCTCTTCATACACGGTTTTCGAGGGGAGGGACTTGATATAGATGCTCTTGATTCCGGCGGGATTCTCCCGCTCGCCGTCGGCAAAGCGCAGATAACGGCTGTGGACCCAGCCGCTCACTCCCGCGGAGCGCAGGGTGATATAAAGAAACCCGTCGCTTTCGTCCTCCGCGTAAACGTAGGCCCCGGCATAGACCTCGCCCACCGCGGCGGCCGCCTCATCGGGCGCGGAAAGAACGTTCGCCCGCGCGGCCGTTACAAGATAACGCGCTCCCGCCGCCCATGCCCGCAGCTGGCACAGGGAAATAAGCAGCGCGGCGCAGCAAAGCAGTGCGGCAGTTCTTTTTTTCACGTTTTTCATCATACACTCTCCGAAAGAATCATTCTGCAATCAGCATTCAAAGCAGACCGTACTCCCGCAGTACGTCCGACAGCGCGTCAAGCCCCACCGCGATCCGCAGCAGAAGCCGCGCGTTTGCCGCGGTCAGCTTCCCGGCGCCGGAAAAATCCGCCCGGGAAATCAGCGCGGACGGAAGGTTTTCCAAACCGACAGCAGCCCGCAGGGCAAGACGCGCGTCCGCGGCAGTCACGTCGCCGTCGTCGTTCAGATCGCCCCAGCCGGCTTTCCGCAACGCTTCTTCCTGCTCTTTTTTCCGCGTTTCCTCCCGCGCTTCCTCC
>CACZOP010000142.1 GCA_902782845.1 Oscillospiraceae bacterium
TTTTGTGCCGCTGATTCCGGGTCCTTCTTCCGCATACGGCGCATTCCGCGTCAACATAAACCGGTCGGCCCACAAAAAACGCCGGGGCGTTCAGTTCGCCGCGCTGATGCGGACGTTTTCATACTGCGTGCCGCAGACCTTGCGGATGATGTCGTTGATCTGCAGCACGGCGTCGTCGTTCAGCCTGCCGCTGCTCACCACCACGTCCACGCTGTTATCCGCCACCACCGCCACGCAGTCGCCGCCCAATGCCGCTGTGATAAGGGTCTCCATGTCGCTTTCCTGCTTCACCGCCGTGCTTAAAGCGTCTATGGACGCGCGGGCCTTGTTTGCCGTTTCGCTGTTTTCTCCCGCGCCGGCCGCCGCCGCTTCCAGCTGCTCCATCGCTTCGCTGTGCGCCGCGGCGCGGTTCAGCTTGGCGGCGGCAAAATAATCCGCTTCCTCGGCGGAAGCGTAGCGGGCCGCGCCGTCCACGCTCTCGTCGATCTCCTGCCCCGCCGCGGTCCCCTCGGGATCCGCCGCGGTTTTCGTGCCGGTGTAATACCAGTTGACAAACACCGCAAGGCCCAGCATCACCACCAGCCCCGCAAGGATCAACTGCCTTTTTTCCAATAATACGTGCATATGCTCCACTCCGTTTCCGTAAAAATAATAAACACGCCGCGATCCCGTTTTTTCCGCCGCCCTAACGCTTCATGGGGCTCACGTGCACCCGGTTGGCGGGCACCCCGAAAGCGGCGCAAAGCAGGGCGCAGACCTCCCGCTGCACCTGCGGGTTCCCGCCGCCCCGGCAGCTCACCGCCACGCCGCGGATCTCCGGCAGCAGGATCTTTTCCGAAAGCCCCGTCTGCCCGCTCCCTTCCGATAAGATCACGTATTCGTCGCTTTCGCGCCCCTCGGCGGTGGTTTCGCGGTTCACGGCGTACACCCGCGATTCGAGACTTTTAAGGGTGACCACCACCCGCACGCTGCCCACCCCCGCCACGGTGGAGAGCAGCCGCTCGGCGCGCTTTTCAAGCGTCTGTTCCGCCGCCGCGCTCAGCGTATTCCAGTCCGGCGCGGATTCGGTTTTCGGTTTTGCGTCGCCGCCTGCCGAAAACAGCAGCAGAAGCAGTCCCGCCGCTCCCGCCGCCAGACACAACAGGCTTTTTTTATCCGTTCCTATCTTCTTCCACAGGCTCTTCAGCTGCTCCGGCCGCATGTTTCACCTCCGATCTCACCGGCGCGCCCAGCGCTTGCGTCAGCCGCGCGGTCAGGGCGGTTCTTTCCGCAAAATCCCGCGCGAAAAGTACCGTTACCTGCTGAATATCTATGCGCATGTCCTCCCCGATATTCGTTTCGACGATCAGCTCGTAGGGGACGTCGGTGCCTGCATCCAGCACCCGCGCCGCCGCCCTTTTTATCACCTGCTCGCCCGCGGCGGCAAAGCGGCCGGCGTCGTCGGCCGCGGTTTGCGTTTCGCCGGACGTTGACGCGGGCTCCCATAAACGATCCTGCCGCAGCAGCGAAAACAGGGGCAAAACGGCGCAGGTCAGGAAAAACACCGACAACAGCTTTTTCGCGGTTTTCGCCACGTTCCCGGACGGCAGCAGAAAATAATAGATGCAGCAGGCGGCGGACACGAACAGCAACAGCGTTGCAAAGCCCTTCAGCGCGTCCATGCCGTCCGCCGCGGCAGCCGCGCGGCCTCGCCGGGAAACCGCCCGTCCGACGCCCGCGTTTTTCTTTTTTCGCGCACGTTACCCCCCTCCTTTCGCCCGCAGAACGATCGCCTGCGCGATGATATAAACAAACGCGTTGAAGCACAGAGCCGCCGCCACGGTGCCGCAAACGCCGACGCAGCCTCCGATGAACCCGCCCACCCGCTCGTTCCCGCACAGCCCCGCGATCATCCCGAGGAGCCGCAGGGAAAGCGCCCACCCGACCACGGCGCACAAGGCGGGCAGATTCAGCGCCGCCACGGCGAGGATCGCCAGCAGCCCCACGCCGCTTTTGGCGAGCGAGAGCCCGGCCGTGAGGGAATTCAGCGCGTCCCCGATGGCGCTCCCCACCACCGGGACCGTACCGCCCACCAGAAACCGCAGCCCCCGGAGCGTAACGGTATCCCCCGCCTCCGCCAAGACGCTGCGCACCGACAAAACGGCGGCAAACGCCCCAGCCGCGGTGCCCATAACAAAACGGATCCCCTTTTGCAGCAACGCGGCAAAAGCGTCCGCGCTCCCCTGCGGCTGCAAAGCGCCCGCCGCCGAAAACGCGAATCCCAGCGCCGCAGCGGCGGGTGTCAGCGAAGCGAAAAACGCCCCGATCCCCTGGGCGTAGGCAAACACCAGCGTCCCGTATTGCAGCGCCACCCCGGGGTTCCCCGAAAACGCGATCACACCGGCATAAACAGGCACCAGCCCTTTGATGAAATCCGCCGTCAGCGTTACGGCGGCGGCGCAGCGCTCCACCGCCTTGGCCGAAAAGGCGATCAGCGAAAAGAGCAGAACCGCGACGCCCACGATCTCGGCGAATTCCCGGTTGCTCCCGGCGGGAAAAAAGCTCAGGAACACGCTGAGGAGCAATAGCAGCGAAGCCACGGTGAAAAAATCACGGCGCATCAGAGAAAGATCCGAAAAAAACAGTCGTTTCAGCGCGTCCAGCAGACCCTGCGGCTGCAGGGAAAAAATCGTCTCCGGGTCCGCTTCCTCCAGCCCGAGGTCCTGCAACAGCGCCCGGGTGTCGGGGTCGATCATGTCCCAAACGGCAGCGTAGTATTCCGACGACGGATCCGGGGGCGCGCCCGCCGGGTCTTCCGTTTCGGCTCCGGGCACAGAGCGCGTCTCCCGCGCCGATATCTCCGCCGCAGAGCCGGCAGCCACCGGACGCAAAAGAATCAAAAGCGAAAAAACGGCGCAAAAAAGCGTTTTCTTTTTCAAAGCGGCACGCCTCCTTTTTTACAGTCCTTCCAGCATGGCGGAAACCGTTTGCAGCAGCGCGCGGAAAATGGGAAGCGAGAGCGACGCCGCCAGGAGCTTCCCCGTGAATTCGATATAGCCCGCAAACGCCGTTTCGCCGTTATCCCGCGCCGTGTCGGCGGCAAATTGGGTCACGAGCGTGGTACCGAGGATCTTCAGCATCGCGGTCAGATGCGCCGTCTCCGGCCCCACCGTTCCGAGGATCCCGGAAAAGGCGTCGGAAACCCGAAGGAGTTCCCCCGATACCATGGCGGCAAGCAGGGCGCAGCAGGCCAGCGCGGAAACCGGAACGAATTCGGGCTTGTACTGCCGGAGGACCGCCGCCAGAAAGATCTCGCAAAACACCACGGCGGCAATTTTCAGACTCAAAGCCCGAACACGGATTTGACCGTGCGAAAGAGCTCCGTGATATAGGGGATCACCATCATCAGCACGATGATAATGCCCGAGAGGGTGGTGATCATGGTGTATTCCTCCTTGCCGGAACGGCTGAGCACCTGATTGAGCACCGCAACGATCAGCCCCACGGCGGCGATTTTGAAAATAATATCGATGTCCACGCTTTTTCGCCTCCATCATCGTTTGTCCGCATGCCGCGAACGCTGCTACACCAGCAGGATCAGCAGCAGCGCCGCGCCGAGAACGCCGGCGCTCAGGATCAGCCGGGTTTTGCCGAGGCGTTCCGTCCGCGCAGCCCGGGTAAAAGCGTCGAACCGCTGCGCGGCCAGCGCGCATTTTTCGGTGAAGACCGACGCCGTCGGGCTCTCAAACACCGGCAGAAACGCCAGCAGCGCCGCCGTTTCCTCCGGCCGCAGAATCAAGGTCGTCTGCGAAGCCGCCGCCGTCCACGCCGCGCCCAGGTCGCCGCAGTCTTCAAACGCGGACAAAACCAGCGCGGGGAAGGAAAACCCCTCCATTTCACGGCAAAGCTGCCGGAGCAGATCCGGCAGCTCCGCCCGCCGCCACGCCGCGGTCCCCGCCAGACGGCGAAAAAAATCACAAAAAAGCGCGATCGTCCGCTCCCGCCGCTTCAACCGTTCCACCCGGCCCAGCGCCGCGCCCAGAAGGGGCAGCGACAGCAGCAGCGCCCCCGCAAATCTCATCAGCCGCTTCCTCCCAACATAAACAGCGCGTAATTTCGCCCTTGTTTTCTCCCGACAAAAACAAAAGATGCCGGAACACGCCCGCCCGCAGCAAAGAGACGATCTGTTGCTTTTGCCCCAGCTCCGAAGCGCTCCCCGCGTGCACCGAGGCGCAGACCCGGACGCCCGCGTGCGCCAGCCCCAGCAGCCGCCGGGCTTCGGCGGGGGAACCGATCTCGTCGCAGACAACGATCTCGGGCGAGAGCAGCCGCACTGCGGTCTCCATGCCGGAGGCCTTGTCCGGCGCGGGCAGCACGTCCGCCGTGAGGATCGCCGGGTCCCTCGCCACCGCGTCGGCAAATTCGCCCCGCGTGTCGATCACCGTTACCGAATAGAACCGTCCCAGCGCGCCGCTGCAAAAATAATAAACGCAGCGCTTGAGCAGGGTGGTTTTGCCGCAGCCGGGCGGCCCCGCCGCCAGCACTCCGCCGGGCTGCGGGAGCACACGCGCCAGCACGGGCGAAGGCGTGTGGTCCACGGTATATGGTATGCGGATATGCAGGGAGCTTATGCCTGCGGAGGATACTTTTCCGGCGGCGTCCACGCCGCACACGCCGATGCGGCAGCCGTTTTTGGTCAGAAAGCACCGCCGCAGCTCCTCCTCATACAAAAACAGCGAATAAGCCGAAGCGCGGCTGAGCACGCCGAACAGGGCTTTTGCATCCGGGACCCAGCGGTCCGCCGCGGGGACGGGCGACAGCCCTCCGTTTTCGCGGCAGAAAAATAACCCTTTATCCGTTTGCAGAAGCGCCGCCTTGTCCGCGTAAAGCCGGATCTCGCACACCGCCCCCGCCGCCTGTGCGGCGCAGGCGCGAAGCAGCCGCTGCTCCCGCTCGCAGAAAAACCCCAGCGCCGCGTTGAATTCCGCCTGATTGCGCACGTCCGTCCTCCCGGTTTCATCAATGGATCTCCGTTGTTCTCATCTTATGCGCCGGATCCTAAAAAAATGAAAAACCGGCGAAACGGGCAGCTTCACCGGTTATCTGAGAAAAAAGCAGACATAAAAATGAATAAAAAATATATTTTTTGTACAAATCGCCCATTACATTTTTCCAAAAGATATGCTATAATGGCAACATATAGGAGGGGTTCTCATGCTGCAAATCGATTCCTACATCATCTACGGCGCAAACGGCGTGTGCAAGATCCGGGATATCCGCAAGGATAAGCTCTGCGGCACCAAGCAGACCTACTACGTTTTAACGCCCATCGACAACATTTCCTCCACCATTTACGTTCCCGTGGATAACGAGGCGCTGGTGGCGAAGATGAAAAACCTGCTCAACCGCGACGAGATCGTATCGCTGATCGCGGACGTGAAGGATCAGCGCCTTCCCTGGATCAACGACAACAAAGAGCGCGGCGAATACTACACCATCCTGCTCTCCCGCGGCGACAGGAAAGAGATCCTCTCCCTGATCCACACCATCTACCATAAGCGGCTGGAACTGAACAAAGAACGCAAAAAGCTGTGGGCGGTGGACGAAAACGCCCTGCGGCGCGCCGAAAAGATCATCAACGACGAGTTTTCGCTGGTGTTGGGCATCACGCCGGACAAAGTGCCGGGCTTCATCCGCGACACCCTGCAGACCGCGGGATAAGCGCCTTTCTAAAAAACGCACAAAAAACGAACACGGGAGTCCGCAACGGATCTCCCGTGTTTTTCCGTTTTATCGCAGTATCGCAGCCGCCGGATCAGAGATCGGGGCTGGCGATCATCAGCACGCGGACGGAGCTGTCATACGAGAGCTCGTAGCCGCCGACAGAATAGTTATACGTATACTGCCGTTCGCACACCCGGGGCAGATCGGACCCGTCGTCAAAATAGATACTGCCCTCGGTGCACAAAAAGTTGTCGTCGTCATAAACCCTTATGATCTGGGCCGTGTGGTCGATGGTGGGATAACCCATGTAATAGGTGTCGGTGTGATGGCTGATAAACAGGATGTCGCCCACCCGCGGATGGTAGCTCCAGCGGTTTTCGGAGGGGCTGTAGAATTCCTCGTTCAGCACGTCGTCGTAATAATCCGTGAAGGTATAGGTCGTGCAGTACTGCCCGTGGGTCCGGTAATAATCCGCCAGCAGCGACGGGATATATACCGAGTTGCTGCGCTCGAAGAAAACGGACGGAATGGTGATGCTGGTGGTGTTATGCAGAGCGTCCCGCACCTTGGAGCCTTCAAAGCTGTTCGGGGCAAGCTGGTCGATCCGCTCTTTGGAATAGCCCGCCTTTTTCAGCGCGGGGCGGAACACGTCGTGGATCGTGTAATAGCAGCACCATTTGTCGATCTGCCGGTAGCCGTTTTCGATCCAGTTGTCCACAGGCGGCAGCAGATCCGCGATCAACCGGTCGTATTGGTGGGCGGTGGCGTAAAGGATCGTCTCAAAATCCGGCCCCAGCCCCACAGCCAACCGCAGCGTCAGGCGCGCGTCCGCCGAAGTAATGGCGCCGTCGCCGTCCAGATCCGACCGTAACCGCTGCTCTGTGGTGGGCGCGTCCAGCAGAACCGCGAACCGCAGCACCATCCGCGCGTCCCCGCCGGTGATCTCACCGTCCCCGTCGATATCGCCGTCGACGGCGGCCTGCGCCGGCAGCGCCGGACACAGGCAAAGCAGCGCCAGAGCAAGGCAGACGGCCGCTTTGAGTTTTCTTTTTATGTTTTTCATAGGATCTTCCCCTTTTTATACAGACGGATCACCGTCTTTGATTCTGTGATTTCAGTCCGTTTTTCCGTTGATCGGACGCCGCCGTTTAGGGAACCGTGACCTCGTATTCCTTTTGATGCGCGGCGCTGACCTCCGGCGACGTGGGCACCGTGATCACCACCGTTTTTGCGGCGCCGTCCGCAAAATGCGCGTTCCCGGCGATCTTCTGCCCCGCAAGCGTTCCGTAAACCGTAACCGCGCCGCCCTCCGCGATACAAAGCGCCGCCGGCGCACGCCCCGCCGGATACGCACAGTCGCCGACGAGCGCGTCTTTTTCATAAAATCCACCATCCGCGAGCACGAGCTTCCTGCCGGCGGGAATCTGCAGCGAAGCGCCTTCTTCCACCGTGATTCCGGCGCCGGGCAGGAGCAGCAGACCGGCGTCAAGCGTATACGCGCCCTGTGCAAACACAAGGGAGCAGTCGCCGTTCACGGGATAAAGATACTCGCCGGTTTGCAGCGTCATCCCGGGCAGGGGCGTAAATTCCACGCCCTGCGTCAGAGCGCCGCCGCGAAAACGATAAACGATACGCCCCGCGTTTTCTCCGCCGTCCGGGACGATCCGTTCCGCGGTACCGCCTTCGGCGATACGGAACAGGCCGGCTTCACCGATCAGCGGGAACAAAGCCGGATACAGCGTTTCCTCTTCATTTGTCGGGGCGCAGAGCTTCGTCCGTCCGAATACCGAAGCGCCGCAGCTGACGATCAGCCGCGCGCGAACCGACCGCAAGGACTGTTCATAGACGGGATAAACGCCGAGGACAGCGCTGTTCAGAGCGTTTGCCGCGCCGCGGAAGCGGAGGATCTCCGCCGTTTCATACAGCACCGCGCCCGGCAGAAGCGTTACGGCGCCGTCCGTGCCGGACGGGGAAGCGTTCACATAGCCCGCGCAGTCGAGGCAACCGCCGTCTTTCACCAGGATCCGCCCCTGCAGAGCGATCTCGCCGTACCCGCCGGACACGTTCTGGTCCGCGCCGGGCCCCGGCATACGTCTGCCCGTCCGGGCGTTCACCAGCAGCGTTCCCTCCACCGTCAGCGTGCAGTCCTCCGGCACCGTCAGCGTACAATACAGGCTTTCGGTATCGCCGTTTTCCGTCGCCGTCCCGTCGGGGATCCCGCCGGCTTCCGTATAGCCGGGGTCTCCGGCAAAGCAGGGGATCACAAAGCAAACGCCGGCAGGCACCGTAACGGATCGGTGCAGGGTATGATCTCCCGTGAGCACCACTTTGCTTCCCGGCGCCGCGGTTGAAAGCGTTTGTTCGGGATCGAACACGTCGGTCCGTTTGCCGTCCGCCGTAATCAAAACAGCCGACACAGCCGCCGTTTCCAGCGTCGCGCCGCAGCGCCCGCAAACAGTTTTCCGGACGGTCCCGTTGTTTTCATATTGATAAGAGATATCGTGCCCGGGCGCGGGAACGGTCCGCGTATCCAACACCGTTTTGCATACCGCGCAGCGAAGCGTTTCGAGGCCGTTTTCGGTGCAGGTGAACGCTTTTTCCGTGGTATAGGAATCCGCGGGCGTATGCGGCAGAGCAGGCAAAACCACGCCGGTCTGCAGCGTTTTCCCGCAGCGGGAACAGACCAGGTCGCCGCTGTAGCCCGCCGCCGCGCAGGAAGCCGCCCGCCGCCCGCGCAGCGCGCCGGAATGCCCGAGCGCCGGTACCGGATCATCGGCAGAGGTCTTTTTGCAATTCTTACAGGTATAGCGGGTATATCCCGCTTCGGTACAGGTGGGCGCAACGGTTTGCCCCTGATAATCATGGCCCGCGGGCGGCAGGAGCGTTCGTTTCTCGTCGCCGCAGAGGCTGCAGATCTCAACAAGCGCCCCCGTGGTCTCGCAGCCGGGCGGCGTTTTCGCCGTCTCGATATAAATATGCGCGCAAAGCGGCGTACGGGTCTCCGTTTCGCCGCAGATCAGGCAGCGCCTTGTCAGAACGCCGGCGGCATCCGTTTCCCACGCGGAAAAGCTGTGCCCCGCTGCAGGCAGCGGAACGCTCGCGGTAAGCGTCTCGCCGCATTCGGCGCAAACGGTTTCGTCGCTGCTGCCGTCCGCCGTGCAGGTGGGAAGCGCGCCTTTCACAACGCGGGGCGTGTGGCCGCTCGCCGCGATCTCAACACTGAGGTCCGCGCCGCAAAGGGCGCAGACGTAGCCCTCTTTTCCGGGATCGGTACAGGTCGGCGCCGCGTCTGCCGCCGGCACACGGATTTTTTGATGTTCCAGAGCCGGGATCTCCGTTGTCTGCGTCATCCCGCAGACCGCGCAGCGGAACGTCTGCCGCCCCGCCTTCAAACAGGAGGCTTTTGTCGTTTCAACGGCTCCGGCGGAAAAGCTGTGGGGCGCCGCGGGAATAACTTCGTCGGATGCTTCTCCGCAAACAGCGCACACAAGGCGGCGGATACCGCCCAGCGTGCAGTCGGCGATCTCCTCCGCATCCACAAGATATGAATGCCCCGCCGCAGGCAGCGTTCTCGTTTCGCCGACAGCGCCGCAGCGTTCACAGATCTCTTTTTCCTCTCCCGGCGCGGCGCAGGCCGCCGGGACAACGCAAACAGTGAAGCTGTGTCCGGTCGCCGGGACCGGCACGCTGTCGGTCACTGCGGAGCAGCGGCTGCATCTGCGCGAGCGCACGCCCGGTTCCGTGCAGGCTGCCGCGCGCTCCTCGGTATATTCTTTCGCAAAATCGTGCCCCAAAGCGGGCATGACCGCAAACGCGGTATAACCGCAGCTGCCGCACCGCAGGCGCTTTGCGCCTTCCCCGGTACAGGTGGGCGCCCTTGTGACCGTTTCGGTCAGCGTATGCCCCAAGGGCGGCAGCGTCCTGTTCGCGGCGATCTTGCCGCAGCGGGCGCAAACCGATTGCACCAGCCCTTCTTTCTCACAGGAGGCCTTCGTCTCCTTTTCCTCAAACAAGTGTCCCAACGGCGGGATCGCGCCGGTGAGCGCAGCGCCGCAAACCGTGCAGAGCTTTTCGTTGACGCCCTGTTCTTCACACCCGGCGGGCGTTTTCGGCGTCCATTCGGCGGGGAACGCGTGATCCTCCGTTCTGGGGATGGGATCTTCTCTCACCGCGCCGCAGACGCAAACCGTATGCAAAACACCTTTTTCGGCGCAGGTGGGCGCTTTTACGACCGTTACGGTATGATCGGCCCGGTTGAACGGATGCGTAAAGGCTTCCAGCTCCACCACGACCCGGAGAATCAGACGCGCGTCGGCAGCCGAAAGCGAACTGTCGTGATCCGCGTCCGCCGCGAGCCGCTGCCGGGCGTCCGGTTTTTCCAGCGACACCGCGTACCGCAGCGCCAATCGCGCGTCGGCGGCGGAAATATCTCCGTCTCCGTTGATATCCCCGAGGGCCGCTGCGTCCGCAAACAGGGAAAAGCCCAGCAGGAACAACGCGACGCTCAGGCACCGGATCAGGCGTTTCAGCGTCCCGTTCTTTTTCTCTTTCACAAAACGTTCTCCTTTTGCACACTCAACATAAGCTTTTTCCTTTCACAGGCAACATTTCTGCCGCAGGATAATTTTTATCTTAGCACAAAATAAAATCCGACGCAATAGCAAGAATTTCAAAAAAAAGAAATAAATGAAAAAA
>CACZOP010000143.1 GCA_902782845.1 Oscillospiraceae bacterium
GAGACGCTTGGATTCGGAATCACGGCCGTTACGGGTGGAACCCATACCTTTTTTATGCGCGAAAAGCTGAATGTTGACTTTAAGCATCGTTTATTCCTCCGTTATTACTTTGATTTTCGCGGGGTGATCCTTTTCGAGCTGCTCCAGATGGAGCCGGAGCCCGCGGATCACGTCCGCCGCAGCCTTGCTGCCGCTGCAGGAAAACTGCAGATATCCGCCGGAAACGGTGGCGTTTGCCTTTGTTTGCAGGATCTCGGTAACGGTGTTGGCCGCCAGATACGCCGCGCTGGACACTGCCGCGCAAACGACGTCGGTTCCTTCTTCACCGCCCGCGTGCCCCAGAATCACAAATGCCGCCGCCTTTTTGCGGATCTTGAATTCCGCCAGGATCATCAGGCGTTGATCGCCGCGATCTCAACCTTGGTGTAGGGCTGCCGGTGACCGAGTTTTCTTTTCTCGTTCTTTTTGGGCTTGTAGGTCATAACGGTGATCTTCTTCGCCTTGCCGTTTTTCAGCACCTTCGCGGTGACGGAAGCGCCGTCAACGTAGGGAGCGCCTACCTTGATGCCGTCGTCCGCTGCGAGAGCGATGACCTTGTCGAAGGTGATCTCACTTTCTTCTGCTGCGTCGAGCTTTTCAACGAAGACAACGTCGCCTGCCTCCACTTTGTACTGCTTTCCGCCGGTTTCAATGATTGCGTACATGGTTTTTCTCCTTATTCAGTCTCGCTATCGCGGGGCGGGAAAGGCTCCGCTTGTGTGCGTGAACGCACGCCCCCGATATGCGGCTTGATAATTTTAGCACAACAATCATTCAATGTCAACAATTTTTCAGCTTATTTTTCTATAATTTATCAGAAATTATTTTCGCCGGGCATCTTGTTTTTTTTCGTTCCTCCATTTATAATATTATAATCGGGATAAAACTACCGGAAGCCGTTTGACCTGACGCTTCTTTCAATATCGGAATAATTAAGGGTAATGTACATATGAAAAAAGACAGAGATATAGATTTCACGGGCTGGCAGGTTCGTGAAAAGAACGTTCGCCTGCGGGTTTTTCTGATCGTGCTGGCCGTTATTTTTGCGGGCGCCCTGTCGTTTGTGATCATTCTGGCGCGCAACGATTTTGATATCAACCTGTTTCTGGGAACGCGCACCAAAGACGATACGGCGGAAACGGAGACGCTCCCGCCGGACGAGGACGCGCCCATGCCGGGTGCCGCCGCAGCGCCGTTTACGGATGAAAACGCCGTGAACGTCCTGTTTTTCTGCGCGGACGACGGTAAGCTTGATTTTTGCCTGCTTGCTTCGTTTTCAAAAGAGGAAAACGCCATCCGTGTGAAACCCGTGACGCCGCAGAGTGATTTCAGCTGGAACGGGAGGAACTATACCCTCAAAAAACTGTATGAAGAGGTGTCCGCCTCCGCCGTCGCGGCCGCGCTGCAGGATAAGGGCGTCCGTGTTTCCCGCTACGTGGATATGGGAGAAACCGCCTTCAAGCAGATCATGGGCACGCTGGGCGAGGTGGAAGTGAACGTGCCGCGGGACGTTTCTTATAAAGTGAACGGCATCACCTACGACCAGAAGGCGGGCATGCAGACCATGAAGGGGGACGCGCTGCTGCACTATATGACGCACGCGTTTGAGGGGGACGAGCGCTATCGCGCGCAGGGCGAAGCCTTCGCCGCCGTTCTCCGAACGCACTTTACCGAAGAAAATCTGCAGAAGGGCGAGGAGTTCTTCACCTCTCTGCTCAACCATACCGACACCGATATTTCGGTGTTCGATTATGCCAATAAGAAAGACGCGGTCTCGGCGTTCCTGCAGGCGGCGCAGCGCATTGAGGTGATCAGTTGAGAGTGGGAGCGCACGTAAAAAAAATAATCCGGGCGTTCGTTTGCCTGAGCCTTTGCGCTTGCCTGCTTTCTTCCTGCGCGCTCATAGGCGTGATCAAAAAAGCGCGGGAGAGCGTGGGCGGGGCGCCGAAGCGGGATGAAAACCACAGCGTTTTTTCTTTTGACGTGCCGCAGGAGTTTGTGGATCCCGGGTTCGTGGATTTCCGCGTGTCGCGGTATCTGTATCTGATGCTGAACGAAACGCAGCAGAACGCTTACCGCATTATTTATAACGAGATTTTTTCACAGCCCGAAAAGATCCGGATCCCGAAAATGTCGGAAGATGAGCTTTCCGCCGTGATCCTTGCGGTGAAATACGACCACCCCTACCTCCTTTGCATGGACACCACCTATTCCTTCAGTCTGCGGGGAAACACCTATACCCTGATACCCGATTACGTGGACGACGTTTCGGTGTGTATCGAACGCTCGAAGGCGCTGATCTCCCGGGCGAAGGCGCTGGTTGCCGAGATTCCGGCCGAGGCCGCGGACGACTACGAAAAGGAGCTCTTTCTCCACGACCGCCTGTGCGAGGGCTGCGTTTACGCGGACGACGGCCTGTGCGCCACCGCCTACGGGGCGATCATCAACGGCCGCGCCATCTGCGAGGGCTATGCGCTGGCGGCAAAGCTGCTCTTTGATCTCACGGGCATCGAAAGCGTTTGCGTGCGCGGGAACGGCACCGAAAAAGACGGCATGACCGTGGCGCACATGTGGAACGCCGTGCGGCTCGCTTCCGGCTGGTATTTCCTCGACTGCACCTGGGACGATCCAGTTTCCGCCGAGGAAGGGCAGCACGTGGTGCGCCACTTCTATTTCAATCTGCCTTCTTCGGTGTTTTCCCGCAACCACAGCGACTACCGGCTGCTGGACCGCATCGACTGCGAAAACACCGAGGATAATTATTTCCGGCGGTCGGGGCTTTACTGCGAGGAGGATACGTGGGAGGAGATCATGGAGGACGTGATCTCTCGCGCCGAAGCGGGCGATACGGCGGAGCTGATGTTCTCGTCGCAGGCGCTGCTGGAGGACGCGATGATCGAGGTTTTTGAGGAAGGCGGCATCAACTATTACGGCGGGAACGGCGGCTGGCGCCGCTACGGCTATTCCTCCGATCCCCCGGTGGGCGGTCTTTATATGGAATTTTATGAGTAAAATACAATGCACATAATATCAAAACACAGAAAGGAAGATCAGTATGGCTGTATTGATTACCGGAGGCGCGGGCTTTATCGGCTCGCATACGTGCGTGGAGATGCTGGAAGCCGGCGAGGAGATCGTGGTATTGGATAATTTTTCCAATTCCTCCGCCGTGTCCTGCGACCGGGTACGCAAAATCACGGGGAAGGATTTCCCGCTGGTGGAGTGCGACATCCGCGATACCGAGGGGCTCAGAAAGGTGTTCGCGTCTTATCCGATCGAGTCGGTGATCCATTTCGCCGGCCTGAAGGCGGTGGGCGAGAGCGTACGCAAGCCCATTGAATATTACGACAATAACATCGGCGGCACCGTGAAGCTTCTGGAGGTCATGCGGGACGCCGGGGTGAAAACCATCGTGTTTTCCTCCTCCGCCACGGTCTACGGCGAGCATAACGCCGTACCTTTTAAGGAAGATATGGTTACAGGCGGCACCACCAATCCCTACGGTACCACCAAATATTTTATCGAGCAGATCCTCAGGGACGTGACCGTTTCCGACCCCGAATGGAGCGTGAGCCTCCTGCGTTATTTCAATCCCATCGGCGCGCATGAATCGGGGCTCATCGGCGAAGCGCCCAACGGCATCCCCAACAACCTGATGCCATATGTGGCGCAGGTGGCCGTGGGTAAGCGCGAAAAGCTCTCGGTCTTCGGCAACGACTATCCCACCCCCGACGGCACCGGCGTGCGGGATTACATCCACGTGGTGGACCTGGCGAAGGGGCATCTGGCCGCCATCAGGCGGGCAAGGCAGGTAAAGGGGTGCGAAGTGTATAACCTCGGCACCGGCAACGGCGTGAGCGTGCTGGAACTGGTGCACGCGTTTGAAAAGGCCTCCGGCGTGAAGATCCCCTATGAGATCGCGCCCCGCCGTCCCGGCGATATTGCGGAATGCTACGCCGACGCCTCCAAAGCCAAAGAGGTCCTGGGCTGGGTGGCCGAAAAGAACATTGAGGACTGCTGCCGCGATACCTGGCGCTGGCAGAAGAACAACCCCAACGGCTACGACGCCTGAGGGTTCTGAACGATGTCGCCGGTCTGGATATGCCTGATGTGCGCGCTGTTCGTGCTTTTGCTTGCGGCGCGTCAGCGGCAGAACTATCATCTGCTGCGGCAGCAGAAGAAAAAGAAAGGAAGAACGCGAACGATGCCCAAAGAACTGATGCAGGAGTTTATCGGAAAACGCTGTTCTGTGAGTACGCTCGGCGATAGCTTCGGCGTCGCCGGCAGGATCACCTCGGTGGAGGAGAACTGGATCCGGTTTGAGCCGGAGAGCAAGGGGCGCAATCCCGTGCTGCTCAACGGGGATATGATCGTGCAGATCAGGCTTCTGCCCGAAAAACACAAATGAGAAAACGGGTTTTGCGCGATTCCGGCCGCCGGGGCGGTATGCGCCGCGGAGAACGCCTATGAAAAATCTGACAAGGGTTTGCAGAATCTGTTTGTTCGCCTTTGCGGCGAATCTGCTGCTGTTCGGCGTAAAACTCTACGTGGGGCTGTCTGCCAACAGCATCACCGTGTTTTCCGACGCGGTCAATAATCTCTTCGATTCCCTTTCGGGCGGCGTGTCGTTTGCGGGGCTGTTCGCGATCTCCCGCATGGCGGATCCCTCCGCCGCGGCCACGCTCAAAAAAGGGGAGCAGCTGTTTTCCTGTGTGATTTCGGTGATCCTCACGTTCACCGCCGCTTATTTCGCCTATTCCTCGCTGGAGCGGCTCATGTATCCCACCCCCGTGTGGTATACTCCGCTGCATCTTTGGACGCTGTTGGGAACGGCGCTCGGCAAGCTGCTGATATTCTTCGTGTTCCGCGCGGCCGCCCGTAAAGAAGCGTCGCCGGTGGCGCGGCTTATGGCGACGGACAGCCTGCTGGATCTGTGCATCTCGCTGATTTCCGCCCTGACCCTCTGGCTTTCGTCGAAGGAGACGTTCCGTGTGGACGCGGTGTGCGGTCTTGTCATCAGCATCCTGATCGCCGTGCCCGCGGTAAAAAGCGTGGTGAAAACCGCGGCGGGGCTGGTGGGCTATGTACCCGCAAAAAAGCGGGAGCTCGTAAACGGGATTTTGGCGGACGCCGTTGCCGACGGCTCGGTGGTTTCGATGCGGTATCTTGTGGACGAAGAGGAAACGGCGCTCCTGCTCACCGTGGTTCCCGGTTTTCCGGCGGAGGAACGCGCCGGAGCGATCGAGAGCGCGGCGGGCGTGAACGTGCTGACCGTTGTTGCGGATCCCCGAACGGTTCATAAAAATAATCAGTAATCAAAAAACGCCGGTTTCGCCGGCGAGTTCATGGAAAGGTGTGTTATTATGGCAAAATCAAAAGCGCCCGAAAGGGAAGCCTACGCTGCTGAGGTGGAGGAGGTCTCCGCCGGCAAAAAAGCAAAGAAGGGCAAAAAAAGGCGTATCGGCTTAAAGATCCTCTGCGGTTTTCTCGCGCTTCTGATCGCGTTTATTGGCGTGACCACGCTCATCAGCGTGATCGGCGACGCCGCCAACAAGGGGAAGGCGAAGTCCTTTGCCGAGATCGACTATCCGTCCGACCGTCCTGTCCCCGAAAAGGATATCCACGGTAACTATACCTTTACCGTGGACCGTCCCTTTAAGGTCGTTCAGCTCACCGACGTGCATATCGGCGGCGGCTGGATGTGCCTGAAAAAAGACGGTATGGCGCTCAACGCCGTGGCGGCCATGCTCACCGCCGAGCAGCCGGATCTGGTGATCATCACCGGCGACGTGGGCTACCCGGTGCCCTTCCAGGCGGGAACCTTCAACAACAAGGCCTCCGCCAAAATCTTCGCCGCGCTGATGGAGCAGCTGGGCGTCTACTGGACGCTGGCATTCGGCAACCACGACACCGAGGCGTATTCCTATTTCAACCGCGAGAAGATGGCGGATTTCTACGAGAACAGCGGCTTTGAACACTGCCTCTTCCAGCGCGGGCCTGAGAGCGTGGACGGCTACGGCAACCAGATCATCAACGTGAAGAATTCCGCCGGAAGCATCGTGCAGAGCCTGTATCTCTTTGATTCCCACAGCTACACCGACGGCGATTATTTCGGCGTTTTCTGGAAGTATGACAACATCCACCAGAACCAGATCGACTGGTATAAACAGAACGTGGAGATGTATAACGCGGAAAACAAAAAGCTGCATCCCAACGACGGGACCGTGAAATCCTGCGCTTTCTTCCACATCCCGCTGCGCGAGTATAAGGTGGCGTGGGAGGACTATGTGAACAACGGCTTCAAGGATACCGAAAACGTGAAATTCAAGTTCGGCACCGCGGGCGAGACCGGCAAGGTGGTATACTGCGGCATCGGCGAGGACGAGCTCTTCGAGACCATACAGCAGCTGGGCTCCACGCAGGCCGTCTTCTGCGGCCACGACCACTATAACGATTTCTCGCTGGAATACCACGGCGTCCGCCTGACCTACGGCAAGAGCGTGGACTATCTCGCGTATCCCGGCATCTATAAAAACGGCTCCCAGCGGGGCTGCACCGTGATCGAGATCAGACCCAACGGCACGGCGGATATCACACCCGAAAGCTATTATCAGGATAAATACGTGTCGCAGTACGATAAAGAAACCGTGACCATGCAGGAAGTCACGCCCATCACCGATATCAAGGAATAAACGCCGGAGGACAAGGTTCATGCCGTATCTCTCCGTTCATTTTCGTGAAAAACCGACGCCCGACGGCGAACAGGTGCATTTTGCCTGTTCGCCGGACGGCTTTTGCTGGGAAGCGCTGAACGGCGGGCGCCCGGTGCTTGAAAGCGCCATGGGGACCCGCGGCGTGCGGGATATCGAGATCGTGCGGAAGGCGGAAGGCGGTTTTGTTCTGCTGGCCACCGACCTGTGCATTGCCCGGGTGCGGGATGAAAACGGCGGCGTCGACTGGAAGGCGCTCAACCATCGGGGGAGCAAATACCTTTCCTGCTGGGAATCGGACGACCTCGTTCATTGGAGCGGTCAGCGGCTGCTTTTTTTCGGACGGGAGGATTTCGGCTGTCTCTGGGCGCCGGAGGTTTTTTACGACGGAGAAAACGGCGACTACCTGATCCACTGGGGCTCCACCGTTGCGGCGGACGGATTTGACCATATGTCCATCTGGTGCGCCCGCACCAAAGATTTCCGTTCCTTCACCCCGCCCGAGATCTATTTTTCAAAAAAGAACGAGATCCTGGATTCCCATATCGTGAAGGTGGGAAAGACCTACCATCTGTTCTATAAGAATTCCTCCGATCCTGCCGCCAATATGCACGAAACCTCCGAAAGCCTGTTCGGTCCGTGGGCGCACGACGACGGCTTCGACGCCGTGATGCGCTACTACGGCGGCGCGGGGGCTTATGAAGCCGCCACCGCTTTTACGCTGCCGGACGGCCGCTGGTGCCTGATGCTGGATTTCTTCGGTTGCCCCGGGGAGCAGATGGGCTACGTGCCCTATGTTTCTCCCGCGCCGGGGAATACCGCGTTCAAGCGGGCGGACAGTGAATTCTCCTTCCCCTACGGCTTCAAGCACGGGCGGTTTCTGGAGATCACCCAAGAGGAATACCGCCGCCTGAAGCAGGCGTACCGATAACGTGTTTTTTATGGAGTCTCGCTGCGCTCCCTGCGAAATCAAGGGGGCTGTTTCCCTGATCCCCTGACAGAATCAAGGATCTCTGAATTTCCTTTGTTCAGGGATCTTTTTTTTGTATCCGGGCAGACAAATCTGAAAATGTTAAAACCTTTTTTTTATTAAATGGAAACAAGGAACACAACAGAAGGCAGCGCGCTGCTTCTGATTTATTGGTCAAAATAGCCAAAAAGTGTTGGAGATGATTGACAAGCCGCGCATAGTATTATATAATGTAATTTGATGTAATATCCTTGTAAGAAAAAACGAAAGGAACTGACGTCTGATGCAAAGAACCAAAAAAGTTTTGTCTCTTGTGCTTTCGCTGGTCATGGTGCTCACCATGATCCCGGTGATCTCCCTCAACTTCACCGAACCGGTAAAGGCCTATTCCAGCTACAGCAAACAAAAATCGACGGAGTATTACTATGCCTCCGGCACACAGTTCATCTATCAGCTCATTCTTTATTATTCCTCCTCCAGCAATGATGCCGCCAGAAACTGGCTGACGAACAACGGCTGGACGGACTGGAGCGGCAACTTCAACGCCGGCGACGGAGACAGCGACAGTAAATACATCCACTCCGGCTACAAGACC
>CACZOP010000144.1 GCA_902782845.1 Oscillospiraceae bacterium
CGCGCCCGCCACCAGCGTGGTCACGCCTTCGCCGTCCGCCTCCATCCGCAGGCGGGAAAGCGCCAGCAGGGGGAAAAGGGGCGTTTTCTCAGCCATCGGTCGCGCTTTCTTCATCAGCGGAAATCATGCCCGCCAGATCGGTCCCTTCTGTGGCGGCCTCCGTGGTTTCGGCTGCCGCTTCTTCCGTTTCGGTTTCAACGTCGCACTCGGTTTCGGCCACCTCGCCCTCCAGCACTTCGGTGTAGGGGACGTCGCCGTCAAGCTCCGTGTAGGCTACGTCGCCCGCAAGCTGTGTGGAACGGCACCCCGCGGCCGTGGCAAGCAAGCTTGCCGCCAGCGCGGATACGGTCACCTTTTTCCCGAGGGAGCGGCGCTTTTCCAGCTGCTCCTCCAGATACCGCAGCTCGCTTTCGCATTTGGGGCAGGTGCCCTTGCAGTCGCCTTTGTATTTACATTCCTCAGTAACAAACGGAATGTCGTTTTCGCTTGCGATCTTCTGCCGGATCTCCCGCAGCATTTTGCATTTCTTTTTGCCGAGCATGAAAAACAACTCCTTTCGCAGCCGGATTTCTTTTTTTCGGCTGCCTTTTGTCTATAAGACCGAAATACGGCGGAAAGTGTTGCAAAGGTTAAAAAACTGTAATCTTTCAGGAGATCTCGTCCCGGGTTTCCCGGCTCCATTTTTCACCCCAGCGGTTCGCCCAGCTTTCGCAATAGAGCTTATAGTAAGAAACGCCGTGTCTTTCGCGGTAGCCCGCAAAAAAATTGCACCAGACGGCCGAGGGCAGGCCGATCACGAACCAGTACAGCGGCCCCAGCAGCAGACACTGGATGGTGTGGCCGTATTCGTGGATGCGGGTGTTATAGGTCCAATGGGGATCTTTCCCGTCCGCCATAAAAATGAACAGGCCGGTGGAAAGGCCGCCGAATTTCCACGGCAGGTAGGTGATGCGGGCGTTGTGGAATCTCTCATGGCGGCACTTTCCGTAAAAGATCAGGTAAACGACCAGCCCGATGAGGTTCACCGGCAGGCCCCACGTCCACTGGAGCAGGAAAAAGAGGATGCGTAAAAATCCCCGTTCCGCCTTGCCGGATTTCCGTTGCGTGCCGGGGGCGCCGTTTTCA
Organism: Oscillospiraceae bacterium; assembly: GCA_902782845.1. Classification (GTDB taxonomy): domain Bacteria; phylum Bacillota; class Clostridia; order Oscillospirales; family Acutalibacteraceae; genus RUG806. Next base: position 1,126 of record CACZOP010000144.1, read on the forward strand.
TCGGCGATCTGTCTGCGGTCCTCCCGCAGCTCGTTACTGGTATCTTTTTCGCTCATGGGATGCTCCTTCTTCGGATCGTTATTTTGTTTCGCGTCTAAAAAGAAACCGGGATCTGCCGGGGCGTTTTGTCAAAACCTCCGCCGCGCGGCTGGAATCGCTGCCTCCCGATTCGTTTTTCTGCCATTTTTCCACACGGTTCCTATGCCCGTTCCAGGAATTCCAGGATCCGTTTTTTAACGTCCGGCGCTTCGTCGTAAACGCCGTGGCCGTAGGGGGCGGGGTAAAAACAGCTTTCGCAGTCCGGCAGCAGGCGGGCGGTTTCTTCTCCCGCGTCGCCCAGCACCGCGTCGTGTTCCGCGCCCAGAACCAGCGTCCTGCAGCGGATTTCCGAAAGCCGGCCGGTGATATCGAAGCCCGCGCCCATATCCGATAAAATCAAAAAGCGCCGCAGATCCTCGTCCGAGAGGTCTTCGTTCATTTTCTGCAGCGCCGCGCCGTATTTTTCACAAAAGGCGGGGGAAAACAGCTTGCGCATAAAATCTTCGGTCAGCGCGGGAACGTCTCCGTTTTTCGCCAGCGCCCGCCACCGGGCAAGCACCCCTTCCGCGGCGGGGGAAATCCGTGCGGCGGAAGAGCACAAAACCAGCCGGTTGATTTTTTCCGGTCGGGAAAGCGCCATGCAAAGGGCGATCATGCCGCCCTGCGAAACGCCCATCACGTCGGCGTTTTCAATGTTCAGCGCGTCCATGGCGGCAGCGGTATCCTCCGCCATACCGAAAACGGTGTAGGGCTCCGGCAGGCGTTTTCTGCGGTCAAAAAGCGTTACGGTATAAGCGTCAGCAAAGCCCCTGTAGGAGAGCGCCACCGCGGAGGCGGAGCGCAGTACGCTGCCGAGGCTCAGCCCCGGCAGTATCAGCAGGTGTTTTTTTCCGTTTCCGAACCGCAGCGCGTCCGTTTCGCGTTCGCCGGGGAGCGCTGTGAGAATTTTATAGGCGTCGGACATTTTTTTATTTCCCTTCGTAGCGGTCGATCACCTTCTGCCGGATGATCTTTCTTGTGGAGGTTTTGGGAAATTCCTCAAAGCTTATGAGCAGGTCGCCCACCCGTTTGTAGGCGGGAATGCGCTTGTTCGCCTCGTTCAGGATATCGTCCCGCACCTGCGAGATGATCTCGTCGTCGGTTTTGCCGGGGAAGTCGGCGCGGTCCACGTAGATCCCCAGCACGATCACGCTGCGTTTGACCCCGGCGATCTCTTTTTCACTCTGGAAGGCGCAGCCCTCCCGGATGTAAGCGATCTGGTCCATCACCGAGAATTCCACGTCCTCCGGAAACACGTTTTTACCGTTGTCGAGGATCAGCAGGGTCTTCTTGCGCCCCACCACAAAGAGCTCGCCGTCGGGGGTGGTCCTGCCGTAGTCGCCGGTTTTGAACCAGCCGTCTTCAAACGAAGCGGCGGTGGCTTCGGGGTCGTTATAGTATTCTTTGAACACGTTGCCGCCCCTGATCCAGATCTCGCCGATACCGTCGGCGTCGGGCTCGTGGATGATATATTCGCCCCGGGGAACGGCAAAGCCCGCGGAGGTGGGGTCCTTCGCCGCGTCCATGTTCAGGGTCATCGAGGGGGAGGATTCCGTGAGGCCGTAGCCGTTATACACCCGGAATCCGAAATCGCCGAGGCCGGTCACGTATTCCCTGCGGGAGGGCGCGCCTCCGCACACAAGGGTGGGGAATTTGTTGCCGAATTTTTTGCGGATGGTGGCAAAGAGCACGGGGCGCAGGTCGATTCCTTTTTCCCGCGCCTTGTTGCTGAAATCCACCAGCTTGTGCAGTATCTCCGCCCGTCCCTGCTCGGCGGCGGCGGCCCAGATGCCGTTATAAATGCCCTCCAGCACCAGCGGCACCGCGTTCATGGCGTCGGGCTTGAATAGCTGGATGTTTTCCAGAATATTCTTTAAGCTGTCGTTCACGTAGATCACCGCGTTCATATAAAAGGCGGTCATGATGTTGCACGAAAGCTCGAATACGTGGTTCATGGGCAGAAGGGAAAAGGAGGAATACTCCGTGGGGATGGTCTCGATGATGTTGTCCACGTTGGCCGAGAAATTCGCGTGGGTGAGCACCACGCCCTTGTTCGCGCCGGTGGTGCCGGAGGTAAATAC
>CACZOP010000145.1 GCA_902782845.1 Oscillospiraceae bacterium
GCCGGCAAGCTCTGACTGGCGTGATCCTCCGTTTCGGCGATCACACGGAAATAATACTCCGTTCCGGTGTTCAGCTCCGATACGACGTAATGGTTTTCTGCGGTCGTGCCGATTTCGCTGTAGGCGCCGTTTTTGTGGATGGAGATGCGATACAGAGCAGCTCCCGGCATGGCGTCCCACGAAAGCAGCTGTGAATGTGAGGTATGCGGAGAGGAAGTCAGATTCGTCGGCTTCGCGGGGATGCTCTCGCTTGTTCCCTGCACCGCGGCGCTGACAACGCTCTCGCCGGATTGATCCGGCGTCAGCGCGGTCACGCAATAGGTGGCGGAAGACCCGACGGTCCGCCCTGTTTCGGTAATGCTGCAATCCGACGTTTCTCCCACCAGCGTTTTTTCGTTGGCGGATATGTAGCGCCAGACCTTGTAGCTGCCGGCGCCCGGCACCGCGTCCCAAGAGATGGTGAGCGCTCCCGTGGCGGTTGCCGTAACCTTCACGTTCACGGGCTTTGCGGGCACGCTCTCGCACATGCCCTGCGCCGTGGCGCTGACCGCACTTTCGCTGTCTTTCTCGGGTGTGAGCGCCGTTACGCAGTAAGAAGCGGTATAGCCCACGGGTCGTCCCGTTTCGGTGAAGCTGCATTGCGTCGTCTCGCCCACCAGCGTCTTATCGGTGGAGGACGTATAGCGCCAGACCTTATAGCTGCCGGCGCCCGGCACCGCGTCCCATCTGATGGTAAGCGCCCCCGTGGCGGTTGCCGTAACGTTCACGTTCACGGGCTTTGCGGGCACGCTTTCAGTGGTCGATTTCAGATCAGCCGGCACACTCTGACTGGCGTGATCCTCCGTTTCGGCGATCACACGGAAATAATACTCCGTTCCGGTGTTCAGTTCCGATACGACGTAATGGTTTTCTGCGGTCGTGCCGATTTCGCTGTAGGCGCCGTTTCTGTGGATCGAGATGCGATACAAAGCAGCTCCCGGCACGGCGTCCCACGAAAGCAGCTGTGAATGTGAGGTATGCGGAGAGGAAGTCAGATTCGTCGGCTTCGCGGGTATGCTCTCGCTCGTCCCCTGCATCGCGGTACTGACAACGCTCTCACTGGATTGATCAGGCGTCAGCGCGGTCACGCAATAGGTGGCGGAAGACCCAACAGCCCGCCCTGTTTCGGTAAAGCTGCAAGCCGACGTTTCGCCGACCAGTGTCTTTTCGGTTGCGGATGTGTAGCGCCAGACCTTATAACTGCCCGCGCCGGGTACGGCGTCCCAGGTAACGGTAAGCGCCCCTGTGGCAGTTGCGGCGACGTTCACGTTTACAGGCTTTGCCGGAATGCTTTCGCACATGCCCTGCGCCGTGGTACTGACAATACTTTCGTTCTTTCCGTCCGGCGTCAGCGCAGTCACGCAGTAATAAGAAGCATACCCGACAAACCTGCCCGTTTCGGTAAAACTGCAGTCCTCGGTCTCGCCCACCAGCGTTCTTTCGGTGGAGGACGTATAGCGCCAGACTTTATAACTGCCGGCGCCGGGCACCGCGTTCCACGTGACGGTAAGCGCTCCCGTTGCGGTGGCTGCGGCATTGACATTCACCGGTCTGCCCGGGATACTGGCAGATTTGCAGGAAACGGTGGTTGAGACCTCGCTTTCATAGCCGTCCGCCGAAACGGAAGACACTTTGAACCAATAGGTATATCCGTCGCCAAGCGAAGGAATCGAAAAAGATGTTGTATCCGACTCTCCGCACAAAGTCATCGTTTCCGGATCCAGATACCGATAGACCCGGTACCCGACAGCGTCCTGAACGGGATCCCATTGTACTGTAATCACCCCGGAGGCTGTGGCATTTGCGGACAGCGTTTCCGGCGCCGTTACAAACGTTCTGCAGAGCACTTCCGGCGATACGACTTCTCCGGACGTTTCCGTTTGTTCTCCTTTCAGGCGATACGCCTTGACCCGGAACGTATATTTTGTTCCCGGGAAAAGATTCTGCATAACGATTCTGGGGGACGTGGAGCGGATCGTTTCTTCCGGTACCGTGGAACCTTCACGGAACCGCATAAAGATATAACCGTCGGCGTCATTGGAAACGGCGGACCGAAGGGAGATCTCCCCTGTTGCCGTGGGTGTTGCGCGCAGCATCCGCGGGGGCATCACCGTTTCGGGGATCAGCGCTTCAAGATCCGTCACTCGAATCGCGGGACGGATACCTGCTATCGTACCCGCCGCGTTCAGATTGCAATGCAAATAACCTTTATTCGTAACGATCGTTATATCGCTTGAATGCGTACCGGCAGAACGCAGCAACCACGGGACCGCGTTATCGGGTTTACGGACAGCGACGCCCTGCGACAATGCATAATCGGAACCTGTCGTCATACGTGCCTCAAGACTGTTTGCATAAACGTAATTCGACGCTGTAAGCAGATCATTACGGGAGAGCAGGAACACACGATCATCATCGGTATCGGGATAACAGTAAATATCGTGCGCGCCGATATTTTTCAACTGTGTTTGTGCAATCAGCGATTGTTCCTCCGAAGTAAACGCGGTTTGCATAAACGTACCGTTCAGCCACGCACGGATGTCGGATGTTTCCCATTTGTTGGCAGGCTGCGTGCAGTTCGCATCACCAAAAACATAACGCGTCATTCCGTCGGCGCCTGTAACCGGATCTCCGGAATAGACGTTTGCGTTAAACGCCTGTGAATCCAGCACGATATTACTGACCAGCATATTATCGGAAGAGATCAGCCGCCACTCTATCGGTTCAAACCGAAACCAATAGATCGTATTCGGTTTATAACCGGCTGCGGCCTGCATGGCCGTTTTGTTATCCGAAGGAAGATATGTAAACGGAGGCCGGAAAGAACTGAAGCGAACCGCACGGTATTTTTCCGTCCCGTAAGTCACGTCCGCAAAACGCATATAAGCGCTTTGCTGCTGTGAACCGATTTCTCCGTTACCGCTGTAATATCCGTAGGACTGCATATTGCTTTCATCCAGCTCTGCGTTCAGAGCGGAAATCAGCGTCTCATCCGTTACAAGGGTCTGCGGATAAGAACCAAAGGAATAATATACTTCGCGATCGATTCCGGTGTCGATCGTTTCGGTTTGAACGGGGTGGGAATTCCCTTTTCTGAAATTGCAAAACGAAGTGATCTGCTCGTCAAAATCACAGTATTCACGCGTCAGACCGGATTGCAGCGGCATACAGAAATATTTTGAGGTTTCCACCTCGGTTGTATTCCCCAACGCCACGCCCATCACCGGGTCAAACATATACAGTTTTCCGTTCAGCCGCACGGCGGACGTAAAGTGATCCCCGGCGCCGAGGCCCGGCACGAAGCTCGCGCAGGTAATGTAGTACGACTCAAGCCCGATGGCACGGGAAAGCACAGTAAACGCCGCGGCAAAATCGTTGCACACACCGTGCTTTTCCATCATCATTCCATAGGCCTCGCACACGATGTTCCGGTCCCACATGCTCTCGTACGTTCTTCCCACGGTGCGATATGCCGCTTCCGTGGTCTGATTGCCCGTCACATAGGTGGTCCCGTCCATCAGATAGGCGAAAATGGCGCAGGTTTTCTGATAGGTGCTCATGTTGTCGTCGAGGATTTCGGAAAAGATTTCATCGACAAAGGTATCCAACGGCTCCCATCCCGTGCGGATCTCGTTCAGCTCCGCCGCGTTCAGCAGCGCCTCTTTGGCTGCGGGCGTCATCGTATCTTCCGTATCCGGCAGCTCGAAATATACAGTCGGGTCTTCCGATGCTTCCTCCGCCTGCACAATGGGGGATGTAAAAGCCGGCATTCCGACGGAAATAATCAGCGCAAGACTCAAAAAAATGGATAGCAAGCGTTTTTTTATCATATGAGCCCTTCCTTTCTTTCTATATAAAAACAGCGAAGTTCAACAAAACAAAAACGCAGTTGTTTTTCAGACGCTGAAGATTTTGTTGACAATCGGGATTTTGCGAAGGATCCATACACCGAGCAAAGACACGATAAATGTCACCGCGCCGACACCCAACCAACCGAGCGGCAGGAAAAACCGATAAGGATTGAAGTGCAGCACTTTATAAACGATGTTGATGATCACCATATGCACGATATAAATACCGAACGTTTTATCTGAAACAAAGAGCAATGCCTTTTCGTTCAGGCCGCTGCAAACATTTTCGATTGAAGTAAACAGCGCGAAAAGCGAGATCCCCAGCAAAGCGACCGGTAGGGTGTAATAATGGAAACCGTCTTTTTCCACGGCAGTCCATCCCAGAAGCAGCACCAGTGAACCGGCTGAAAGCGCAGCGGAAAGCCGGGCGGAAAGCGGATATTTTGAAAGATAATACCCCACGAGACAATAAAACAGATACGGAAGCTTGACCGGCAGATACACACCGAAAGAAAAATCAACATGATCTTCCAGTGTGGGAAGCAAGACCTGGAAAAAGAACAGGATTGCCAGCAACGAGAGAAAAGCGCGCTTTGAAACACGGTCGGTATACGCTTTCACAACCGGAATAAAAACGTACAATCCAATCAACATATAAAGGTACCACATATGCGTCCATGTGTCGCCCTGGATAAAATTCAGCAAAGCGGTACCAATCCCTTTCAACGACACGGTACGATCCGTAAAAACTGTCTCCATTAAAGCAAAAACGATACCGAAAGACAACAGCGGAATAACGATTTTCTTTTCTGCCTTCAACAAATTGAATTTACGCTCAGGCTGCAACTGAATAAACCCGGTAATCATAAGAAACACCGGCACAGCAAAACAGGTCAGATTATTCAGATACAGATATTTAATATCGCCGTTTCCGTACAACAAAGCCGCCTGATTGGCCACGTGGTGAAAAATAACGGCTACACAGGCAAGAATCCGCAACAACTCATAATTCAACTTTTTCTTTTTCATACAAAAACCTCTCTTATAATTGTTTACCGGGAAAATGCGGCGCACAACCGATAGGTTTCTCCGCCAAACACGATTGTTTTTTCAGCAAAAACAATCGCGGGGTCATCGGTCTCGATCTGATCGGGATAACCGTAGATCCCGTCACCGGTCAGCTTAACAATGCATTCCTTCCGGCACCAAAGGCGGATAAAATCGCCGTCGTAGGTCTGTTTTTCGCGTTCGGTGAGGCAGCGTTCAACCAGATGCGGACGGATCGGACGGTCGCAGCGCTCTATGTCAACGCCCGTCGGCGCGTCTGACACCGAAACGGCCACGACGCCGTCGGCATGGGAAAGGCTGAAATGCACGCCGCCCTCCGCAAAAAAAGGTTTGCCGTGTTTTCCGAACGCAACGGTCCCCACCGGAAGCCCCTGACCGGCCAGCACCTTATGCAATAAAGTCCAGGCTGCGGCGGAATTCGCTCTTGCGGCAGAATTCCGATATGCTTCAATATGCGATTCAAACGCCTGGCCGAAGGGCGGAAGCTTTATCGGCGTTTCCGCCGGCGCCCATTCCACGATCCGCATCACAGGGACCTCCAAAATGAGATAAAACCGGAACAAACAATATGCCCGGTTTTTCATCATTCATTCCTTACTCCCGTTCCCAGAGAACGGTAATCTCCCGCACCGTCTCCTCTGCGGGCGGCGCGTATTTTTTCTGCAGGAACCCGGGCGCGACCTGCGGGAAGAGCGCGCAGGAAAGCACGTCTTCCTCCGTTTTTGCCCACGCGGCGTTTTCCGTCCGCTGTTTCTCAAGCTCCGGCTCCAGCAGATCCGCCGGCCGGCAATCGATCACGGGCTCGTTTCCCAGCGCCTTTTTGCGTACGTCCCCGTTCACCTCGCCCGGCAATCTGCCGTATTCGCCCCTGAGCAGCATTTTGGATTCCTTGGGGAACATTTTATAGCGTTCGCCTGAGATCACGTTGAGCACCGCCTGCGAGCCCACGATCTGGGAAGTGGGCGTGACCAGCGGCGGATAACCGAAGTCCTTCCGCACCCGGGGCACCTCGGCCAACACCTCTTCAAATTTATCCTCGGCGTTCGCCTGCTTGAGCTGGCTCAGCAGATTGGAAAGCATGCCGCCCGGCACCTGATAAAGCAGGGTTTTGGGATCCACACGCAGAACCTTGGGATCCAGTATTCCGTCGTCCTCCAGCCGTTTCGCAACGGTTTTGAAGTGCTGCGCCGCTTTGTTGAGCTTCTTCTGATCCAGCCCCGTATCCCGGGGAGTTCCCGCAAGCGCCGCCACCATCGCTTCGGTGGCGGGCTGCGCCGTGCCGTTGGCCAGAGGGCTCAGCGCGCAATCCACGATATCCACGCCCGCCAGCGCCGCCATCAGGTAGACCATATCGCCGGTGCCGGTGGTGTTGTGGGTATGCAGATGAATGGGAACGGAGATCTTCTCCTTCATCTTTTTGATGAGCGTATAGGTATTGGCGGGCAGCAGCAGGTTCGCCATATCCTTGATACAAACAGTATCCGCGCCCATATTTTCCAGCTCAGCCGCAAGGTGAACAAAATAATCGTCGTTGTGCACCGGGCTGGTGGTATAGCTGATTGCGGCTTCCACGGTCGCGCCGTATTTTTTCGCGGCGCGCATGGCGGCAGCCATATTGCGGGTATCGTTGAGCGCGTCGAAAATGCGAATCACGTCGATGCCGTTCTCCACGCTCTTTTTCACAAAAGCGTCCACCACATCGTCCGCGTAGTGACGGTATCCCAGCAGATTCTGCCCGCGCAGCAGCATCTGCAGGCGGGTGTTTGGCATCGCCTTACGCAGAGCGCGCAGACGCTCCCACGGATCCTCATTCAAAAAGCGCATACAGGCGTCGAAGGTGGCGCCGCCCCAGCACTCCACGCTCCAGTAGCCCACGCTGTCCAGCAGCGCGCAGGCAGGGAGCATCTCATCCAGACGCATGCGGGTGGCCGCCTGCGACTGGTGCGCGTCCCGAAGGATGGTGTCGGTGATATACAGCTTTTTTTCGGGCATGTTCCATTCAAAACTCATGCGCGGTCCCCTCTACTCAACCGATCTCAAACAACGGCGCGCCGCCCTGCACGGCGTCGCCCTGTGAAACATACAGCTTTGTGACCGTACCGTCCGCCGGTGCGGAGATCTCATTTTCCATCTTCATGGCTTCCAGCACCAGAATCGGCTGCCCCTTCTTTACAGCCTCACCCTCCTGCGCCATCAGCCGCAGGATCGTGCCGGGCATGGGGCTGTTAACTGCCCCGGAAGCGGCGGCTGCCGGAACCGCGGCGGGTGCGGCGGCAGGCGCGGCAATCGGTGCAGCGGCAGGCGCGACGGAAGCCGCAGTGGGTACGGTGGCAGGTGCGGCGGGCGCAGCGCCGTCCACACGCTCCACGTCCATTTCATAGGTTTTGCCGTCAATTGTGATTCTGTACTTCATATAATCAATCTCCTAACTGATACTTCTTATATTGCATGCCGCGTTCGGCGATATATTTTGCCAGCGCGCTCTGCCCGACCTCCCGGAAGGACCGCACCCGCAGGGTATCCACATTCAAACCCTCCGCATCGGCAACGGCGGCGACCGCCATGGCGACGATCTGTTCTCTTGTAAGTTCCATTCTATATCCTCCGCGCGCCGCTTACAGCGGGATGTTGCCGTGCTTTTTCTTCGGCAGCGCTTTTTTCTTCTCTTTCAGCATATCGAATGCGGAAACGATCTTCCGGCGGGTCTCCTCAGGCAAAATCACCTCGTCCACATAGCCGTGGGCGGCCGCGACGTAGGGATTCATGAATTTCTCGTTGTAGCCGTCGATCAGCGCCTGCCGCTTGACAGCCGGATCCCCGGCAGCATCGATCTCGCGGCGGCCGATAATGGCCACGGCGCCGGAAGCGCCCATCACGGCGATCTCAGCCACCGGCCAGGCGTACACCACGTCCGCGCCCAGCCCCTTGGAATTCATGGCGATATACGCGCCGCCGTAGGCCTTGCGCATGATGACGCTCACCTTGGGCACGGTTGCTTCCGCGTAGGCAAAAAGCATCTTCGCTCCGTGGCGGATGATACCGCCGTGCTCCTGCTGGCTGCCCGGCAGGAAGGCCGGCACGTCCACCAGCGTTAAGATCGGGATATTGAAGCAGTCGCAGAAACGGATGAATCGCGCGCCCTTGTCGGAGGCGTTGATCTCGAGACTGCCCGCCATATAAGCGCTCTGGTTGGCGACGATCCCCACGGTCCTGCCGTCGATGCGGGCATAGCCCACCACTAAATTGCGGGCAAAATCGGGCTGCACCTCAAAAAAGCTGTTTGCGTCCACAAAAGCGTTGATCACGTCGCGCACGTCGTAGCTGCGTTTGGAATCCGCCGGAACGATATCGGGCAGAGAAACGCAGTTATCCACCGGCACGCCGGGTACAGTGAGGCTTTCGCCCTCGTTGCTCTGCGGGAAATACCCCAGCAACTGCCGTACGCCGTTAAGACAGGATAAATCATCGGGATAAACGAACTGCGCCACCCCGGAGGTCCCCGCGTGCACCGCCGCGCCGCCGAGATCCGCCGCCGTGATCACTTCACCGGTCACGGATTTGACCACGGCAGGCCCGGTGATGTACATCTGGCTGTTTTTTTCCGTCATAAATATATAGTCGCAGATCGCCGGGGAATAGCACGCGCCGCCGGCGCAGGGCCCCAGGATCACGCTGATCTGCGGGATCACGCCGGAGCAGATCGTATTGCGATAAAAAATATCGGCGTAGCCCGTGAGGGAATCGATCCCTTCCTCGATCCTGGCGCCGCCGGAATCGTTGATGGAAACAAACGGCGCCTTCATCGCCAGCGCCATATCCATCGCATGGCAGATCTTCTTTGCGTGCGCTTCGCCCAGCGACCCGCCGCCGATGGTGAAATCCTGAGAGGAAGCGAAAGCGGTCCTGCCGTGGATCTTGCCGTAGCCGGTCACCACGCCGTCGCCGGGCTTTTTCTTTTTCTCCATGCCGAAGTCCGTAGCGCGGCTTTCGATCATATCGTTGATTTCAACAAAAGTGCCGTCGTCGAACAGCGCCTCCATGCGCTCTCTGGCTGTCAGCTTGCCCGCCGCGTGCTGCTTTTCCACACGCGCCTCACCGCCCGCCGCGGCAACGTCCGCCCGACGGTCCATTAAATTTTCGATTTTCTGCTGCCAGGTGTTGTCCATCTGTCAGTTCTCCTTTATATCAGATTGTGTCTTTTCAAGATAAGCCGCGTCAAGATTCCGCTGAAGGAACGCAAAAGAATCCGCCCGAAGCGCATCCAGCTTATTATCCACCGCATCAAAGCTTATCTCAGACAGATCGATCTGCGCCGGCGTCTCGTTGAACAACTGCGCCGACATACCTGTTTTTTCAAGAAGCTCCCACATTCGCACGTTGATACCTTTTTCTTTTTCGCCCTGCACAACAGTATAAAACTGCTTGTGGTACAGCAGACACAGAACAGTGGCGTGGAAAGAATTTGTCACCACGTAATCGGCGTCTCTTAAAAGGCGGAGCCAGTGCTCGGGCGAATGGATCTGCAGAATCCCCTTCTTCAGCGCCTGTTTCGGACCGGCCACCGTCATCACGACCCGCTCCCCCGTCTGCTGCCGCAAACGCGCAACAAACGCGTCGATCACCGCCGTAACGTGCGTTTCGTAAACAAAAATATACGGTTTTTCTTTCTTCGCCGGCGCGGCGATCTGTTCCCAATCCTCGCGCTTAAGCATCATCACCGGATCCGCCACCACCTGCGCGTCTTTTCCGCAGCAGGCTTTTACGATATCGGCCGCGCTTTTTTCACGCACGCCGATCTCCCTGAACCGGGCAAGGAATTTACCGCATCTTTTACGGGCGTCCTCGTCGATCTCGGACACACCGAAGCTTGCAGCGTAAGAAAAAGCGTATTTCTCCGCGAAATCCAGAAGGAACTGCGTTTTTTTGCTGTAATCCGGCCGCCAGATCACGTCGCTGCCGCAAACGAATGCGTCGGCGGTTTTGTTTAGGGAGGCAAGCTCCCTGACATGCCGACAATCCGCATATTTCATATGTTTGCGGTCAAAGTGACGGAATCTGCTTCTGTTCCAGATCCATACAGGCTGCATCAGATACCATTTTTTATCGCGGGACTGCCCCTTTAATTTCATGAAGGGGATCAAGCGGTACCGGCAGGGCTCGCCCTGTACGGTCATCCGGTTGATTACGGTTTGCAGCGCATAAGCCTGAAAAGCGCTGCCGTAGTTTGTGGAGTGATCGATCGTAATTCCGAATATATTCATAAAAAACCTCAGATGTTTCAAAAAATGTGTTTTGTGCCGCCGCAAATACAGGCATTATTTTATAAACTTTCCGATCAAACGGGAAATTCCGGGCGGGAGCAGAGCTTTTATCAACCGCAGGCTGCGGCCCCGGTTATGCAGAAACCGTTTTTCCGCGTCCGCCCAACCGTGCGCCGCCAACACCTCAAAAAACGCCGCGCGGTTCGCTGGGACCGTGAAACGCCGGGTTTTCCCTCCTACAAAGAGATTATTCGCCGCCGCGATCTGCGCGGGCTCAACGGCGCGCAGCTCCAGCGAACCGGCGACTTTCTCCAGCAGCGCAGCGCCTTTTTCGGAGTTCACCAGCAATGCGGATACGCCGTCTTTGATTTTCATATCGGGGAAAACCTTTGAGATTCCCCAGAAATCGCCCATGGTGAGATCAGCCGCCCTGTTTTCTCCGCCATAGGAACAGGTATAACAGGATGAGCGGATCGAAAGATGCGTGTAAAATGCGTAATAATACGGATTTCGCAGGTGTTCCGCCTTCCTGCGGGCAGGGTTTTGTTGTCCGGTCCAGGTAATATGCACGCCCACGCCGCCGGGATTCTTATCCCGGAATTTCAGATTCAACGCAGGACGGTCTTCTTTTTTGCAGATCGTATCAAGATAGAGATCCAAAGCCATGGGGCTCGGCGCGCCGGCACAAAGGTGATCGAGCAATACAAGCCCTTCATATTCTTTCCGCAACGTTTTTTTCAGCCCGGCGATCTGGCAGGGCAACCCTGAAAACAGCACGGTGCGTCCCGCATCCAGATCTTCGCGCACACGCGCGTAAGCAGAAAAAGCGCTGCTCCACACATACTTGGAGCCGCGCATAGGGGCAAGTTCCGCTTCATTTTCGGCACGGGCGATCTCCGCGCGGCAGTCGGGCGTCCAGACGCAGCCGTAAACCACGCCGCCGCGGGCGAATACTTCAAGTGCCAACGCCGTGAACACGCCGCCGGAAGTACTTTCTCCCAATGCGGCGGGATGATTCTTCAATTGCGCGGCATAGGCTTTTCGGATGGGCGAACAGACGGGCGGATTCAGTGCGGGGCACGCACGTTCACAGGCGCCGCAATCCACACAAAGCGCCGCATCCACAGCCGGAACGGGAAATCCGGCGGCGTCGTTTTTCCACCCGATCGCCTGTTTGGGACATACGGCCGCACAAGCGCCGCACCCGGTACAACTGTCGTGTTCGGCCAGACGCATCGTTTTGTTCCTCCCAAAGTCAAGAATATGTTCCATATTTTGCAACGTTCCGGATGCAACGGAAGAAACCGCTGCACAATCATTCCATGTTGCTCAAGAGGACAGTCTGCCGGAATCAACGGCAATAGAAGAACCGGTAATATACTTCGATTCTTCCGACAGAAGAAAGGCCACCGTCGCGGCAATATTCTCCGGTTCGCAAACGCCGAGATATTGCCTTTGAAGGATTCCCTTCAGATCATCCGAATCGCCGCCGTTGTCCATGATCTGATCGAAAATCGCAGTCCTCGTGATTCCCGGCATAACCGTATTGACTCTGATCTTCTTCGGCGCCAGCTCCTTGGCAAGACATCTGACCGCGCCGTTCATCGCAGCCTTCGACGCGCAATACCCTGTTTTGCTCTGATTCCCTTCTTCCGCAGCGACAGAGGAGATACCGACGATGCTCATCCCCTCGTTGAAACACTTTTTCTTTGAGATGCATCTGACAATCTCAACAAAGGAGAAGAAGTTGACGTCCATCATGTTCTTCATAAACTCATAGGTGCACATTTTTATGGGGCGAACCGTCCCGATCCCGGCGCTGTGAACAAAACCGTCAAGCGGACCGCATTGTTTGATGATCGCGGAAATCTGATCGGCAATACCGGGAACGTCGGAGAGATCCATGGAAAAATACGAACCGATCTGCAGACTCTGCGCCGCTGCGGCCAGCTTTTCGGGATTGTTTGCCACCATGATGACTTCCGCGCCCGCAGAACGAAGCAGCTTGCAGACTGCTGCGCCGATGCCCGAAGAAGCGCCGGTAACCAATATCCTTTTATTCTTAAAATCATACGTCGTCATTTTTTCTCTCCTTAAAACGGTTCGTTGATAATGCCTTCTTCAAAAATCTCATCCGTTTCAACGATCGGAAGAATATCATCGGTGCTGATCACAGCGGAAGCGACCCCCCAGGACAACCCCACGCCGAAACAACAGAACATCGTTTTGATCAGCTCGCCCTGCGATTCACCGTACCGATCGCAAAGCGCCATGGTCACGGCAGGCGCCGACGTGTTTCCGAAACGGTCCATACACTCCGGAATTTTTTCCATGGGAATTTTGAATTTCTTCGACAACTGTTTTAATATATACTTATTCGCCTGATGGAACGCAAAACAATCATATTCCTCTATGCCGACGTTGGTTTCCCGGATAAAATCCCTGATCGCCGCAGGCACTTCGGATATCGTGAAACTGAACACGTCCGTTCCGTTCATATAGGTGTTATACAGATTCCTGACATTCCCGTCCGGCCACAGCTCATCTTTTCGCGGCGCATCCATATTCCTGTATCCGCCGGCCGGCGCGATTATTGCGTTATAACCGTTGCCGTCCGTACGAAGGAGCACGTCGAGCTCCGAGCCTTCCTTTTTTTCCAGCAGAACGGCGGACGCGCCATCGCCAAACAGCATGGCAACGGACTTATCGCCCGGATTGACCATCTTCGTCAAGGATTCGCCTGTGATCAGCAACGCTTTGGATATATCGGAATTCGCCATCATGGATCCGACAACCTGCAAGCCGTAAACCGTTGCAGAGCAACCAAGCCCGATATCAAAGGTTGCGCATTCCTTTGAAAGTCCCAACCGCTTATGCAGCACGCAGGCGGTTGCGGGCCGCCGATAATCTACGCTGTGTGCGATAAATACCAGCGCCCCGATCTCATCTCTGTCGATATTTTTCTGTGTAAGAAGATTCTCGGCTGCCACAAAGCCCAGATCCGAAGCTGTCTGGTGGGTAAGCGTCTTCCGGAATTCTTTGACCCCGGTCATTTTGGAAAACTTTTCTACGGTTTCACGTCCGAAAGCATCCGCAAAGCTTTCCACCGCGACCCTTTGTGTCGGCACAGCGGAAGCGACGCCGGAGATATGGATATTATTGTAATGAAAAAAAGCCATCGAAATCTCCTATCTTTGTTTAGATCTCCTGAGCCCGTTCACAATGAACTCACTGTCAACGTCTATGCGGCACTTTTTTTCCCGATCGACACTTTCACTTTTGAATTGATCTGCCACCCCACCAAGAACCATCGGATCAACAACAATTCTATCATGTATTTGATGTAAACGTGGGAGAGGAAATCGAAAAACGTGGAGTAAAAATACATCAGGAAAACGTATGATATGAAAGCGTACATCAAAAGCCGGAAGTCGATCGGGTTTGTTCCGCGTTTTTTTCTGCACTTGCAGTACAGATACGTAAAAAATGCGCCGCAAAACACAAAGAACAAAATAAAGCCTCCCAATCCGAACTCCACATAGGCCGGTCTGAATGCAGTGGGCGCATTTCCTATAAACGTACCGTTCGGGCTTCTGAAATAGTCATAATAGAAATTATAATTCCCCGGCCATCCGAACAAAGCGGTGGTCGTCTGATTGAAATAGAAAAGAATCCGCTGCCCGAAAATCGCCGGCTTTGTGATCGGTTCTCTCCAAAGCTGATCGAGCACGGCAGTAGGGGTGCCGGCGTAAAATGTTACGTACTCCAGAGGATCCGTACCGGATGTCCGTCCGACGATCTCACGAACCCCGGCAAAAATTGCACCGACACCCACAATCGAGATCGCCATTCCGCGGATGATTTTTTTCGTTTCACGGCTTTTTTCCCAGCCGACAGCGCGCCTGTGGATCGTATACGCGGTGATCATGGCCACGATCCAAAGCCGCAGCATGTTGGAGCGGTCGCCCTGCATGAACGTCATAGCGGTATACAAAAGCACCGGCAGCCAGTTTATAGTGATCTTTTTTTTGGAAGCCACCAGATTATTCCCTACGATATATGCATACACAACGGCAATCATCTTGCTGAGCTGGATCATATTTCTCGTAAGAAAAGACATCCTCGTAGACAAATCGGATGCATCCGCATTCACGCCGGCTGTGAGCGAACGGTACCGCGACACGGCAAGCATCCAGTTGGAATAGCCCGACACCTGACGGACGTGCACTACCAGCAAATACAGCGACACCAACTGAAAAACGACGACAACGGCCGTTTTGAACCAGCGGACATAGATCTCCTGCGGTTCCGTTTTCTCGTGAATAAACGAGTACGTTCCGCCTTTGGACAGATTTGAAAGAAAAACGCCGATGATACCGCCGAGCATCGTTGCAATGATACCTGCGGCAATCAGCCCCATTGATTTGGCTGAAAACTCCAGCCCCCAGTTCTTTTCGTTATAAAAGCAGCATAAGCCGCCGAAAAGAAAAACCAACGCGACGGCCGTGGGCGGCGCAAGCAGATCCTTATCAAATATCAGGAAAGAAATGATAAACAGCACGCCGATTACCATAATCGTAAGCAACAGCATGTCAAATCTCCCCCTTCCCTTTTATATTTATGGTTAATAATAATATGATGACGGGAAAATCGCTCAAGGCTCCGACGTCAGCAGCAGTCCCAAGCGATTTTCCAAGACTGTACCGTCTTATTTATTCATCAGTGCCACGATATCGCCAACGGTCTCAAAACCCTTGATCACATCGCCGGTCAGCTTTACGTCAAACTCATCTTCCATCAGAACGATGAGCGACAGCTTGGCCATGGAATCATACTCGTCGATATCATCGAGCGCCATATCTGCGGTGAGATCGCCTTCATCCAGTTCCAGCATATCCTCGAGCAGAGCCAGCTTTTCACGGTCTGTCATTTTTGCATCCTCCTTTGTGTTATTCTTTATTGACATCAGCATGCCTGCTGTATGTTAATCATTGATCAGGCTTCTTCTGCGGGCGCTTTGAGATTACCGTCGTCATCATAATCGTCGGAATACCCGTCTTCGTAGGTATCCTTCCCGATCGTGATCGGAAGCACGTCTTTTATATTTATCCTGAACCCTACGACGCCCCACGACAGGCCGACGCCAAACGAGCTGGTCAAAAGATTGACTTCCCTGTCTTCCGCCGATTCGCCGTATTTATCAACAATTGCCAGCGGAACGGAACAGCCGCTTGTGTTCCCGTAACGGTCAAGGCAGATCGGCACCTTATCCATCGGCATGCCGATACGCTTTGCAACGTTTTTGAGAATCATCATGTTTGCCTGATGGAGCACCAGATCGTCGTAATCATTGATACCGGTTCCGGTTTTTTCCATATACGCTTCCAGCAGCTTCGGTACCTCGCTGATGGTAAAATTAAACACCGCGATATCATCGCCGGGCACGCTCTGCGGGCCCTCCGGATGCCGCCATGCGCCATACGGGATCGACAAAGCCTTATGCCTGGAACCGTCGCTCATCAAAGCGGAGGAAAACCCGCCGTTCCCGCTCTTTTCAAGCAGAATGGCCGCGCTGGCATCGCCGAAGAGCAGCGACGTATTTGAATACATCACTTTCTTCATAAACCTTCTGCCGCGCGCCAAGGTGTCCCCAACCGTTACCAGCGCTTTTTTTGCAGAGGACGTATTCAGGATGCTCGCAGCAAGAGAAACGCCGTAAACGAAGCCGGAGCAGCCGAGATTGACGTCAAACACCAGGCAATCCATGGACAGACCAAGTCTTTTCTGCAGTGTCATGGCCGTGGAGGGCGTTCTGTAGTCGGGCGTTTGCGTCAGATTGATCAGCACACCGATCTCATCGGGTGAAAAATAACCGGCGTCCATGATCCTTTTTGCAGCGGAATAAGAAAAATCACCGGCAGTCTGATCAAAATCACACTTACGCTTTTCTTTGATCCCCGTATTTTTCATGAAATTCTTGACATACTTGGGATCGGGATTGTCAAGCTCGCTCATCACGTCGATCACCGTCTGCGGAACAGCAGCAGCGATCGAAGCGATTTTTATGCCGTCATAGTTACTGAAAATCATATTCACTCTCTCCTTTCTTTCAATCAGCAGCACGCAAAGCCGCCGTCAACCGGCAGGTGAACGCCTGTGATCGTACGCGAAGCAGGAGAAAGCAAAAAGATGATCGCATTGGCCACATCGGCAGGCGCGTTCATGCCGAGAAACTGCCGCGGATTCTCCTGAACCTTCATCTCCGTTTCTTTGGCCGTTGCTTTCAGCGCCATGAAATCGGTATACATGGCAGTCGCTGTCGCCGCCGGCTGAACGGTGTTCACACGGATCCCCTTTTCGCCGAGTTCCTTGGCAAGGCAGCGCATCGCCCCGTCCATGGCCGCCTTGGAAGCGCCGTATGCCGCCTGCGCGGTGGCGCCGTGGGTGGCGTGGATCGAAGAAATACCCACAATACTCATGCCCTCGTTGAAACGGCCTTTTTTGCTTAGGATCCGGCAAATTTCAAAATAGGAATAGAAGTTGACAAGCATGATCTTGTGCAGACGATCAAACTTGTAATTTATAAGAGGAAGGCTTTTTACGATACCCGCGCACTGCACGTAGCCGTCAAACGGACCGGTTTCTTTCACGATTCCCACGATCAGCGGCTCCAGCTCCTCGATCTTCGAAAGATCGACCGCGTGGATGCTGTGCCCTTCGCCCTTCAGCATGGAAAGCGTTTCCTTCAGTCCTTCCTCCTGAAGATCCAGAATGGAAACTCTCGCGCCGAGTTCGCTGAGAATGATTGCGGTCTGACGGCCGATGCCGGAAGCGCCGCCGGTAATCAGAACGTGCTTCCCTTTCATCTGAATAAAATCGTACATAATTGACCTCCCTTTTTTCAAAAAACTGCTTTATAATAAACGTATTTTATAACGCGTCTTCACTATATATAAACCCGTCAAAATGACCGGGATAAACATACGTTCCTTTCGGAATGGCCTCTAATCGGGGGACGCTGACGCTCAGCCACTTTTTTCTGCTGCCCCCCGGTATATTAAACGCCGTTTTATAATGGTTTATCAGACTGTCGCCGGAAAAAAAGATCCGGGCGTCCAGAACGATACCAATGCTTCCCAGAGAATGCCCCGGCAATTCAAACAGATTCCATTCGTGCCCGTACCATTCAAAGGCAATCCGATCGTCAAAGACTTCATCCGCCGCACACGAATACCCGGGATCATAAGGGGGTACGCTGTCAAGCGTTTTCCAGGTCTGCAATTCGCAGAATTCCTTAAAATAGTACGCCAGGTTTTTCCGTGGATTCCGGATGTTTTCGGCGCAAGGCCTGCTGCAGAGAACGGGCGCGTCCGACGCCTTTTTCCAGGCGTTCACGCCGGATATATGGTCGTAATGCTCATGTGTCAGAAGGATATGATCGACCGTAAGCCCCGCGCCGGGGGA
>CACZOP010000146.1 GCA_902782845.1 Oscillospiraceae bacterium
CCCAGCAGCAAAATCGCGGCAAGGGTAACGGCAAGTTTTTTCGTAACGGTTGTTCTCATAAAAAATCCTCCTTCTCAGTTTTCTAATTTCATTATACAGAAAATATAATATAATTGCAATCCTATTTCCATAACTCCATTCAAAAAAAGAATAATAGACAAAAAACAGGGCCGATTTCTGTGAAAATGCACAGCTTGACAAGATCGGCGCGGGAATGCTACCATAAAAAAGGATCGCTCCCCGACGCTCTGCCCACCGGACACGTCCGGGCAGGGGCGCAGATTTTAAGCCAAAGGAGGAAATTCCGGCACTTCCTTTCACGGTCGGAAGCGCGCCGGGAACAAATGACAATGAACAGACAGTTTACCTTTTCACGGCTTCCGCAAAACCTTGCCGAAATGCAGGGGATGCATGAACGGGGCAAAAACGACCCCTTTGTGGTGGCTGCCCTCACGGTGGCGGCGCTCTGCCGCTACGGATCCGACCGGGACGCCTGCATTGAAATGTTCAACTACCTGCGCGGCCCACGCCCTTTAAGCCCCTACGACGTGCAGTTTTTACGCGATCGGTTGGGCGGGAAGGAATATAAGCCGTTTTCCTTCTTCGCCGGCGCCGTTCCCGGCAACAATTATACACCCACGCAGCCCTACGTTATCACGATCTCGGGGGATGAAAACGCCGCGACCCGCGAAAACGGCCGCTGCCAGATGCTCATCAGTTCCGGCGGCGCCGACAGCCCCCGCCCGGTGGACCTGCGGCGCAAGGGCGACGGCAGCTGGTGGCTGTGGGACCAGTTCCTGCTTTCGGATATCCGCACGCCGGTCAAAGACGACCCCTGGGCATAACAAACGACAAAAATAAAGAAAGAACCGGGCGGATTCAGGCGGTATCACCGTTCATCCGTCCGGTTCTTTCCGAAGGAGCCTCCGGTTCGCGCGTTTTGCGCGGACCGATTTTCCTTTCAAAGAGAAGATGAGAAAAAAGGATGTATGTATGCGGCGGGAAACCGTATGCTCCCGCCGGGAACAAGCGAAGTTTTCATCCGGCGATTATCTGCCGAAATTGACCAAAGCGTCCAGCTCCAGCACCTTGCGGAGCTTTTTGAATGAAAACTTCATTTTGGAGATCTCGCGGATCAGTTCTTTTTCTCTCGCAGCGATTTCTCTGTCATAACCGTTATTCATTACGTTCAACTCCTTTCGTTTGATTTCGATGCATATTATACTCAAAAAAAACCATTTGTCAAGTCATTTTGCACAAACAGACATAATTGCAGTTGTGCAATTTAAACAATGGCCTTTGCCGCAACCTTCCATAGTTTCCCCTGCCTCCCCAAGGGGATATTGTTTAAAATGCCCAATGAATTCCATCCTTCTTCGGCAATAATGACGAAGAACATCGGATTTTGAAACATATTTCCGATTCGGAACAATATTATTTGTAAGATATTTCTCTTTTATTTAAAATACCTTCATTTTTTTTTGAAAAGCACTTTACAATTCACGGCAATTTTGTATAATAATTTTATAACTCAACCAAAGGAGTTGCGGAACATGAAGGATCATTGCCAATTTGTCAACGTGTTTCAGGGCTGCGGTGAGATCGATCTTCCGAAACCGGAAGGGATCGCGGCACGGTGGTTTTTTATCAAAGCGGGCTGCGGCAACACAAGTCCCGCCGCCTGTCTCCCCTTTTCCGCCATGTCGGCGGGGCCGTTTTCCGGCGGCTACCCCACCGGCTACGGCGACCATCTGCCCAACAGCTTTGCCCGGCCGGTACACTTTCCGGAGGGCAGAGGGCTTTTGGGCTTTGCACACCTGCAGCAGAGCGGCACCGGCGCCATCGGCTACTATTATAACTACGCGTTGGTCACACCACGCTACGCAAACTCCCCCGCCCGCCGCGTTCCTTCGTCGGAAAATGCGCAGCCCGGATACTACGCCACAACGCTGGAGGATATCCTCTGCGAACTGACGGTTACGGGCCGGACCGCCCTGCACCGCTACACCTTCGGGCACACGGGGGGCCAAGTGACCGTGGATTTTTCAAACAACGGGCTGGATATTCCGGGCGTGGAAAAAGCAGGAGCCGCGGCGTTGAAGATACAAAACAAAGATACGAAAACCGTTACCGGCGAAGCGGTGATCGAGGGTGTGCGGCTGTTTTTCGCCGTCCGCGCCAACGCGCCGATGCGAGCGGAAGGCGCACGTGCGACGCTCGCCGTCCCCGCCGACGGAAAAGCGCTGCTGGCGGTGGCCGTTTCGCCGCTGGATATGCAAACCGCCGAAAACCGCGTCCGGGCAGCATATGATTTTGACGCGGCGCGAAAAGACGCCTATGCGGCCTGGAACCGGGAACTGAGCAAAATCGAGATCGAAACCGACGACCCGCGGATCCGGGAGATTTTTTATTCCAACCTCTACCATTCCTTTGTAAAACCTGCCGACTGGTCCGACGAGGGCTTCGTTTACGGGAAGGGGCCCTTCCTTGCGGATCTCGCCACCCTTTGGGATATGTATAAAACCGGCCTGCCACTGATCTACCTGGTGAATGGGGAGATCGGCGAAAAGCTGAACGAGACGCTGCTGCGGCTCTGCGAAACGCTGGGCTTTATGCCCAACGGTATCGGACTGTCGGATAAATACCGGATGTTCGGCGATCAGGCGCGGATGTTGGGCTTTTACGCGCTCTTTACCGCCTTCCGCTACGGATATCCGCTGGATCCGAAACGCCTGCTGGATAATTTCAAACGGGATCTGTCCGACAAAGGAAAACGGGATTTTACCGAAGCGCATCGCTGCCCGAGCCATACCTTTTTTCTGGACATGGCGGAGGCCTGCACCCTTGCCGCCGATCTGGCGAAGGAAACGGGAGACGCTGAAACCGAAGCGCTGCTGCGCCCTTACGGGCGGCTTTGGGAACAGGTCTATTCCAAAGAAACGGGGCTGCTGGACGCAGACAGCAGCTATTATGAAGGTACGCTTTATAACTATTCCTTCCGGCAGATGACGGATATGCCCGCCCGGATCGCGCTGGCAGGCGGGAACGACCGTTTTGTTCAACTGTTGGACGATTTCTTCGGCTACGGCAAGCCCGCCGTGACGCAGCCCACCGACCCCCATGACTGGGACGCCGTGAACGAGGGCATGAAGCTGGGCCGCTTTGAGGGCTTCAACAATGAATCCGACACCGAAGCGCCGTTTTCTTATATCTGCGCGGGCCGACATGACCGCACCGCCGAGGTGGTGCGCGCAGGCATGAAATATATGTTTACCACCGGCAGAGGCGGCCTCCCGGGCAACAACGATACCGGCGCGCTTTCTTCCTATTACGTGATGATGGCGCTGGGCCTCTTCCCGGTGGCGGGACAGAACCTGTTCCTGATGGGATCCCCCTTTGTGAAACATGCGAAGATCAGTTTGTTCAACGGAAAAACGCTGGAGATCACAGCAAATCAGGCGTCGGACGAAGCGATCTACGTAAAAAGCGTCCGGTTCAACGGCGAAGCGCTGCCCTCATACCGGATCCCCGCCGACCGGCTGCTGAAGGGCGGCACACTGGACTTCGAGATGAGCGAACAGCCGGAATAAAACCGAACCCATCGGCGCCCCCGGAAATCGGATTTTGAAAGGGCAGATATCGGGGATGCGGCTGCAGCCTGCCCCCCCGGCGCGATAAAACGTGGAAATCACCGTGGATATACCAATGGTTTTCTCCCCGGTTCACCTGCTGAATCCATCCCGTTTTTTCTGATACCCGACTTCCGGCCGACCTCTTTCTTCAAAAATCAACCGACAAAAAAGGAGAACCGAGCGATTATGCTCAGTTCTCCCGTTTTTTTCTGTTTCCGGCAA
>CACZOP010000147.1 GCA_902782845.1 Oscillospiraceae bacterium
ACTTCGCCGCCGGGCAGCCAGAAATCGGGCAGCTCGGTCTGCCAGCCGTCCACCAGCTTCTGCTTGAAGATGCCGTATTCATACAGGATGGAGTAGCCGCGGGCGGGGTAGCCCTGGGTGGCAAGGCCGTCGAGATAGCAGGCGGCAAGCCGCCCGAGCCCGCCGTTGCCGAGGCCGGCGTCCGGCTCGCAGTCGTAGAGCTTATCCAGCCGCACGTTGTATTTTTTCAGTACCTTGTCGAAAACGTCCGTCAGGTTCAGGTTATAAAGGCTGTTTTTCAGCGACCGCCCCATTAAGAATTCCATCGAGAGGTAGTAAACGCGCTTCACGCCCTGCGCGTCCGCCTTTGCGTTGAAGTCCGCCCGGTCCTGCGCCAGAATATCGGTGAGGATCATGGCGATGGCGCGGTAAAACTGGTCGTAGGTGGCGGTTTGTGCCGTCACGCCGAAATAGTGCAGAAGTTTATTTTCCAGCAGGTCCTTCGCCTGCGTCTGGGTCAACGGTTTTTTCATAATTGTTACATGCTCCTTTTTGGTGGATTTTTATGCATATTTCCTAAAATTCGGCTAAAAACATAGGACATAAAAAATCTTTTTGTTTATTTTACACTATTATTCCCAATAAAACAAGCCCTAACAGGAAAAAATCGCGGGGAATCGCAAAAAAGAAGAAAAAAAGCAATACCGCAGGCGAAGGAGGGAAAGGGTGAATTCCTCCGATTCGTCCGCGGTAAAGCTTAAAGAAAGAGTCCTTTCGAATGAAAAGGCAAATGAAAAGAGGTTACATGATCGTTTGCAGCAGTTTTTCCGCCCGCTCGATGTATTCGCCGGCAATGCAGGTGAGCGTCATGATCACCAGCACGTCCACAAGCTTTTCTTTCGCGCCCGGGAAGGGTTCGCTGTAGTCTCCGAGGCCCCCGAGCACGGCGTTTCTGATCTCGTCGGTTTCGCGGAGCTTGCGGTCGGTTACGTCGGCGATCACCAGGCAGAGGTGAGAGTAAAGCGCGGAGTCGGGGATGCTGTCGTCGGAACGGTCGTTGGCGCTGCCGTTGACGTATTGCAGCAGAAAGGCTATTTTTTCAAGCTGCATGCTGCTGCGGAGCATATTGATCAGCAGAATACGGGCGAAATGCGGTTCGCCGTAGCGTTTGCCCTCCGGATGCCCCACCCAGCCGCGCTTGATCCAGTTCTGCACGGTGGTGAGCTCGGTGCCCGTGATTTCGCAGACCTGCGAAAGCGTGAGCCCCCGGGTTGCCAGAAACAAAGGCGAGAAGTTGGCGAAACCGTAGCGGATATTCCCATTTTGCATCGGCAAAACAGTGCCCGGTAAGGTATCCAACGGTCTTCGCTCCCTTCTTTGTTCCTGTGATGATATGATTATATCACAGGGTCAGACGACTGTCAATAGATATCTTTTGAATTTTAATAATATTTTATTAACCAGATATCATTGATCTGTAACCGAAAAAGCCCGGTAATTGAATAGAAATACAGTTCGGCTGATAGTATATTCCATTCAGAAGATCGGGTGGAAATACGCAAGGACTGATCGGAGACGGAGAGCGGGCGCCGTGCGGTGCGCAGAAAGCTGCTGCGTGTTTCTGCTCCCGATTTGACCGTCGCCTACTTTTCCGCGGTCGTTTCTTCCTCCGCTCTTCTCTCAATAATAAAACAACAGGCATACCGCCCGGTATACAAGGCGGCTCTGTATCTGCCGCAGCGGTAGAACGCGGCGGGCGATCCGGCGATCTCCCCGCTGCCCGACGGAGCGGCTCCGGCCGCGGTTTCGAATCCGAGTTCCTTCTGCAGCGTCTCCGGATCGCAGCCCGGGATCAGCAGTCGAGCCAGCAGCACGGAAAAGGCGGGAAGATCTTCCTTTGCGGTCGCGGCGCCCCGGCGGGCGGTCAGGGTCACCCGGTCGATTTTGCCCCGTTCGTCTTCCCGCAGGGTCAAGAGCAGATCGTTTTCCTCCCGAAGGCTGCGGCAGACGTAATAGACCCCGTTGCGAAACAGGAGCGCATCCGGCGGGATCGCGTACTGCGGGGCTTCCTTTTCGATCTGATCGAGCAAATAGAACAGGTCGGGCTGCGGCGGCGCCGTGCAGGCGGAGAACAGAAACAGAATGGATAACAGGACGCAGATCGGGACGGAAAGGCAAAAGCAGACAGGAAAACGGCGGATCTGGTTCATTTTTTCTCCTTTTTCGTAAAAATTTTTGGTTTTTGTATTCCATATTCTTAAAATATGTATTATAATAAAATGATAGAAGCTGTTTGCTACCTTTTTCTTGCAGGAGGTCCGATATGGGAGACGACAGAAGAAGAGACGAACTGCCGGATATTTCGGGTGTGTTTCAGATTGACGAAAACGACATCCCCGCCGGTCTGATCAAAAAACCGAAGGAGCCGCAGCGGCGCGTGTCTTCCTACCGTTCCGACACGGTGCTGTCTCGCGAGCCGGAGGGCTCGGGCAGCCGTAGGGCGGCGGCGTCGGAGGAAAACCGGCGCGGATACGCGGCGCGGCAGCGGGCGGAATATGAGGAAGAACAGCGGCGCGCCCGGTCGGAACAGCGCGCGGCTTACGAGGAAGAAAACCGCCGCGGTCAGGCGACGCGGCAGCGTGAGGATTATTATGCGCGGCAAAAAAGTTACGGCGCAGACGGATACGCGGAGGAGGAAGATGCGGACGCGCCCCCGCTGAAGCGCCAGGCGGCGCAGTATGAGGCCCGCCGGGCATACCGCGCTTCCCGCCACGACGACCTGTATGCCGATTCCCGCCGTGAGGATCCCCGTTGGGGGAGCGACCGCAGGGAAAACGAGTATGAAGCGGAAGACGACTACCGAGAAAACAATCGCCGGCGCGGCATGACGAGAGAAAACGCCCGACGGGACGATCCCCGGGTGCAGCGGCAGAACCAGTCGCGGGAGGAAGCGCTGCGGCGGCAGCAGCGGCAGAAGGCGATGCAGAAACGCAGGCTGCTGCGGATGCTGCCCGGGATCCTGATCCCCGCCCTGATCGTGATCGCGGTGATCGTTATCGTCGTTACGCTGCGGGTCAACCGTACGCCCAAGATCGTGGTTGCGACTGCCGGTGATTCGTCGGTGGAAAACTATACCCCCTTCGACGCCGTGGCGGTAAACGATCCCTCCGGAACAGATGAAGACAGGGTCTACGCGGTTTTCGTCTGCAATAACTACGATTCTCTTGGCATCGCCGACGGGAACAAGGTGAATCTGGTGTTCCCCGACGGCAAAACCGTGCCCGGCGGCGTAACCCAGATCATGAAAAAAGACGCCTCCGATCCGTTGTTGGAGCTGATCGGCGCGGCGTTGCCGCAGACCTCCGTTTCGCCTGAGGAAAATCATGTGGTCGTGGTGCTTCCGGACGATTCCTCCGCCTGTACGGAAGGTGAAAAAATGGAGGCGCAGGTGGTTACCGAAGCCAGCGCCAACGTACTTGCCGTGCCGGTGACCGCCCTGCGGACCGAAGGCGCGCAGATCTACGTGTGGGTCTATAAAGAAACGGGTCTCAGCAAGAAGATCGAACGCCGCGACGTGACGGTGGGCGTGATCTCCGCCGAAAAAGCCGAGATCCGGGAAGGACTGAAAAGCGGCGAGAAAGTGGTGGTCGGCAGCAACCGCAAGCCCGACGAGCTGATAAACGGCATGCGCGTCCGGCTGGAAGAAGCCCCTGTGGAGATCACCGCGGCTCCGGCGGCGGAAGGATGACCGGCGAAGGATATGCGCGGCGGTACCCCCGGATAAAGTATGCAGGATAGAAACAAGAACGGAGATCCCGCGTTTGCAGGGTCTCCGCTTTTTTTCATACTATTACTGCGGCGCTTACCGTTCGGCGGCCGTTTTACTCCGCTTCGTCGGTTTCGGCCTGCGCTTCCTCTGTTGCCTCGGCGGCTTCTGCCGGGGCTTCTGTTTTTTCCGCGTCGGCTTCTTCCGCTTCTTCTCCCTCGTTCTGGTTGGTGAAGAACAGCAGCTCCGAAATGGGCTTGCCCAGCGTTTTTTCGCAGGCGGCGGTCATCAGCGGGAACACCCGCGCTTCGATCACGCAACTGATATAGGCGAAGTCAATCAGCACGAGCATCTGATTTTTATAAAAGTCCGCGTCTTTGTCGGCGAAGAAAGCGTCGTCCACCTCGCCCACCTTCGCGCCGGAAAGCGTCATCTCCTCATCATAAAGCTTGCGGTTCTTTTCCAGCACCTTTTGCAGAATGTCGTGCATCTGGGCGGGGTTGCCGGACTTCATCGCGTTGTTGATCCCTGTGGTCTTCAGCTGATGCTTGAAGCTCAGGCGGCAGGTCTTCACGATGGCTTTGGCGAGCTTTGAGAGCTGTGGGTTGATCTGTTCCGGGATAAAGGGCGCGTCGTTCTTTACATAGAATAATGCCATGGGGCGTTCCTCCGTTTTCTTTTGCGTATCTGTGTTCTTTGATTCTAACAGATTGTATCACAGATCGGCGGTTTTGGCAAGAAAAAAATGGAAATTAGCACTTACAAGTTTAGAGTGCTAATATTTACAAAATGGTCATAAAAACACAACATAGATGTAACAACTATGCGTTATAGTACAATTGCCGGAAGGAAAAGAAGGCAGTGCAAAACAACAAACAGGCGTTTTCCGATTTTCCGTTTCCTCTGCACGCATAAAACATGAGGAAGCGCAAAAAACTAAAATAGAAACCAAAAACGGAGGTAAGTATCATGTTTGAGATCATTCCTTTGACACACAGAAATCACGTTGCGAATTATAACCCCTTTAAAGAGCTGGACGCTCTTGAGAAAAGCATCTTCGGTTCTTCGCCCTTCTTTTCCGGCAGCGCTATGACTCCCTTCCGCACCGATATCAAAGAAACCGACGGCGCCTATGTGCTGGAGGCCGATCTGCCCGGATTCAAAAAGGAGGATATCCACATCGATATCAATGAGGATTACCTCACCATTCAGGCGGAGCGCCATTCCTCCCACGAGGATGAGGACGAAAAGAAAAACTACGTCCGCTGTGAGCGTTCCTACGGCTCTTATTCCAGAAGCTTCGACATCTCCGGCATCGACGCGGATAAGATCTCCGCGAAATACGACAACGGCGTGCTGACCCTCAATATGCCCAAAAAGGAGCCTGTCGCGCCCGCGTCCCGTCAGCTCACCATTGAATAAGCCCGAAGCGGGTGCCGCCTGCGACGGTAAGACAAAGAAAATTTCGTGATCCCGCTCGTTCTTTTAGCTTGGTTTAAGGGTTTGCTGTTAAACTGTGGCTGTAATCAGAAGAGAGATCGCAGGCGGGCGAGAGTGACAGAAGCCCCCGCAGGTGAGAATCGCGGATTACGAAAAAAAATGAATTTATCCGGATGTTACCCTTGACATCCGGATATTTTTTTGTTATAATAACGCCGTTCCTTTGAAGTGCGGATGTAGCTCATCTGGTAGAGCGCCACCTTGCCAAGGTGGAGGTAGCGAGTTCGAGCCTCGTCATCCGCTCCATTTTTTTGCCCTTTTGCAGCGATAACGTATCAACAAGGTCCCCTGAACAGGTTCGTTCAGGGGGCCTTTTCTGACGTGTTTCTGAAAGATGTGAGGTTGGCTGGCCGTTTATCTGCGGAACAGCGCGGCGATGAAATCGAAAAACGCCTTGATCCGGTCAAACAGCGCCTTCAGCCGGAAGACGGGGCTGGATTTCAGGAACGTCCGATAGGTCAGGTTGGTATTGATGCGTCCCTCGTCGATCAGCAGGCGGTCGAACACGCCGCTGCCCTTGAGGGGCCCGTCGTAGACGGTGTTGTCCGTGTCTCCGCGGAAATCGATGCGCGTGTTGGTGACGGTGGAATTGAAGCGGTCGCCCTCCACCTTGAAGCCGGTGCAGCTGCCGCCCTCGCCGCTCCACCAGAAGGCGTAGCAATCGTCATAGATGCTGCGCCCTTCGCCGATGATTTTAAACGCGGTCTGGAACTGGTCGCTGTAGCAGTAGGTGTAGAGATTGTTGCCGCTCTCCTCCACGAAGCCGCAGGAGCCCTCGTACAGGTCCCATCCGATCTGGTACAGGGGGTGGATATTGGTCAGG
>CACZOP010000148.1 GCA_902782845.1 Oscillospiraceae bacterium
GCAAACGCCAGGACGGTTTCAAAAGCCGTCAGTTCATCCAGCTTCCCATATAAGATCTCGGTGGGGACGTTCCACCGGATGGGATGCGCGCGGACGTAGGAAAGATACTCCCACGACAGATCCTCGCCGAAGGAGGTGGGGATCACGCCTTTTTCTTTGAGGGTTTCTTCCGCGACCCTCGCCGCCGCCATCATATCGAGAATCAGCTTTTCCATATCCACAACGGGAGAAATAAAAAACGCCCGGGCGACCAGCGGCCCGATATCGGCGTGCATAGCGAAAAAAGCGCCGATGCTGTTGGCGATCAGCGTGATTTCTCCGTGGTGTGTTTTCAGCGCTTTTAATGCCGCACGGATCTCTTTTCCGGTTTCCCACGGGGTGGCGGTTTTATAATCCACCCCCACGACCCGGCAACCCGGAAACAGCGGCGCAAACCTTGCGCTTTCGGCTGCGCTGCCGCCTTTGCCGTGGACGTATGCCACTACGTTCATAATACCCTGCAACCTCCGCCAACCGTTTTACCGCAGATCGATCCAATACCGTTCGAGATACTCGTTCCGTTCGGGGCAGTAAACCGTTGATTCATACACACCGCCGTTGTTGAGTATCGTCCGGCGGCTGCCGACGTTATCCTGCAGGCAGCAGATCAGCACCCGGGTTATCCCGAGGGCCTTGCATTCCGGCAAAGCGAGCCGGAGCATTTCGGTGGCGTAACCCTTTCTTCGCTCGCCCGGGCAGACGGAATACCCGATATGGCCCGCGTATTTTTCGAGGAAATCGTTGAAATAATGCCGGATCTGGATCACGCCGACTACCTTGTTATCGGTTTCGCGCACACAGATATACTGCGTTACGGGCACAAACTCCGGCGGCACTGTTTTCGGATTCTTATAGAGCTCCACCTGATCGAGCCAATCCCGCGTGTTTTCAAACCGCCGCAGAGAACCGCAGCCGTCCATGGAGCCGTCGCTCTGCAGAAATTCCCGTCTGTAGGCCTGAATCTGCGCGTCGTATTCCATGGAGGGTTCCAAAAGTTTCATATAAAACCTCCCGCAGCCGTCAGCCCATTAAATTTTGCCGGGCTTCTTTGTTGTTTTTCAGGATCATGCCCAGCTTTTCGCAGGTTGCCATTTTTCCGCAGTCGCCGCAGGTTTCAACCTCTTTTTGCAGCGCGCACTGCCGGATCGGGCAGAGGGAATCGCAGTAGGGCGTTTTTACGCCGTTTACCCGGCAGCCTACACAGTTGATCATTCCGGGCGTGATCTCCACCCGGTTCAGCGCCGACCATTCCGCCGCCACCTTCCGCCGCAGCGCGTCGTCGTTGTTCACCGTTGCCTTGCGCGCTTCGCATGCCTCGCAGTCCAGCCCGCAAAAGGCGATCAGTTCCTTCATGGCCTCTCCTCCTGTTTTCTTGTTTTCTTAATCGTCCAGTTCCAGCCGCATGAGCACCAGCGTCTGCCAGCCGGAGATCCGAGAATGAAATCCCCGGGGATTTCTGCCGAATTCCGTAAAGCCCACGCTTTTATACAGCGCGATCGCTTTTTCGTTTTCCGCGACCACGTCCAGCTCCAACTGCTTATAACCCGCCGTTTTCGCGCATTCGATACAGGAGAGCGTCAGCGCGCGGCCGATACCGAGCCCCCAGCAGGCTTTATCGACGCTGATTCCGAATTCCGCCCGACGCCGCACCTTTTCTTTCCGCCCGACGCATTCGATCCCGGCGGCGCCGACGATTTTTCCGTCGAGCTCGGCCACCAGCTCGATCTCGTTTGCGCTTTCGGTTTTCTCTTTTAAGAACTGCGCTTCCTGTTCCGCCGTCATGCTGTTTTCATCCGGATAGGAAAGCAGAAAATCCGTCTGCGCATGCGTCAGGTTAAAGTTTTCCGCCACGGCGGCCCCGTCTTTTTCGCAGCCGTTTCTCAGCACACAGGTTCGTCCGTCTTTTAACACAACGGTTTTCCGGTATTCCATAGGTTCCTCCCCTTTTCATCTGTCCAACGGTTTTTCGGCGCACATCGCAAGGAACGTGGGTATGTTCAGCTCGTGCAGCCGTCCCGTACCGTTGGTGTCTTCATAAAGCGAAAGCAATCTGAATCCGGCTTTCAGCTGACCGTCGATCTGTTCCTCCAGCGAATGGGAAAACTGCACGCCCGCGTCATCCGCTTCCAGAAGCCGCATCTGCTCCGGATTTTTCAGCGGATTAAACGGCAGACGGTTCACGATGCGCTCTTCCGTTTCGTCCACAATGTAGTTGATGTAATGATCCGTTCCCGACAAAAGCCTGCCGCCGGGCTTCAACACCCGGAAACACTCCCGCCAGATCGGGAGGACTTCTTCAACGTAGCAGTTGGAAACAGGGTGAAAAATCAGATCGAATTCCTCATCCGCAAAGGGCAGCGGCTTTGTCATATCCCCCCGGACGATACGGATCCGGTATCCTTCTCTTTCCGCCACCATGCGCTCGCTTTCAAGCTGCAGTAAGGAATAATCCAGCACCGTGCATTCCGCGCCGAGCGCAGCGAACACCGGCATCTGCTGGCCGCCGCCGCTGGCAAGCCCCAGAAGCTTCTTCCCTTTCAGCGAACCGAACCAGCTTTTGGGAACCGGCTTTGTGGGGGTGAGCAGGACCTCCCATTCGCCGTTTTTCGCTTTTTCACAGATCTCGCGGGTGACGGGCCTGCCCCACTCCCAGCCTTCACGGATCCACCGGTCGATGGTCTGCGCGTTCACGTCCTGATACTCCATGCTTTTTCTCCTTTTTGTATCAATCAAAGAGCTGACCCGGCAACTTCAGTTTTTCTTTCGGCGGGAAGCTTTTGTCGAACGCTTCCACGTCGGCGTCGTCCACATAATACCCCGCAGGCGTCTGATATATGCCCGTAACGCCGTCGAGATACCCCGGAATCAGTTCCCGGCATAAAAAGAAGGAATCATCCGCGCCTTCGGGCAGATCGTGGTACCGGATACCGAATTTGCGCGCAAAATCGAAGCCGCTTTTCCCGTAAAACAGGATGTTGCCCTCGAACAGTACCGCGCCGAAGCCCAGCGCAGCGGCTTTTTCAAGCGAATAATCCAGCAGGATCTTGCCGTATCCCCTGCGCTTGAGCGCCGGGGTGATGCAGATCGGTCCCATCGTGAGCACCGGAACATCCCTGCCGTCGTCGCCGTTGATCACCGTTTTCATAAACATGTTCTGCCCGATCAGCACGCCGTCTTTTTCCATAACAAAATCCAGTTCCTTCACAAACGCCGGATCGTCCCGCAGCACGTGGATCACATAGTGTTCGCTGCAGCCGGGACGGTAGACGTTCCAGAATGACTCCCGTACAAGGTTTTCGACCGCACGGCGATCGGTTTCCGTTTCCGGTCGAATAATGATTTCACTCTGATTCATTTTTCTGTCTCCAATGCAATATTATTCATTTTGATTGCAACATTTTGCATCCACTTTTCTTTTGTCAGGCAGTTCACATGGCCGGTGCGTTTCTCATTCAACAGCGGGACGTCCAGATCCTTCGTGGTCCATTGATAACTGAACCCGAGTTTTTCCTGCACGCGCTTCGACTTCCGGTTCCCGTCGTAATAGCCGCACCAGACCTTGTTCATTCCGAGATCCTCAAACGCACGGCGAAGCAATTCTCCCGCGGCTTCCGGGATCAATCCCTGCCCCCAGAACGGTTTCCCGAGCCAGAACCCCAGCTCGCACTCGTCGTCTTTTTCGGTCATATCGGTGTGGCCGTTCAGCTTCAGTTCAACGGCGCCGATGGCGCGTCCGTCTGATTTTAACGTAACCGCATAGCACTCCGCGCCGACGAATACGTTTCTGATCACGTCGAGACTTTCCTGTTTGCTTTGATGCGGCGGCCAGCCGGCAATGGGACCCACAGCCGGATCGCTTGCATATATATACAGCTCATCAGCGTCGCTTTCTTCCCAACGACGCAGGATCAGACGCTCGGTTTCCAGATACATTCCGCAGTTTCCCCTTTTGATTTTTTCATAGAAAATATACATCGTTTTCAGCTCTGTGTCAAGCATTTTGTCGGGTGGGAAAATAGCATGAAATTGAGAATAAATTTTTATGTCGTTATAGGAAATATGCGTAGAATTCATTATAAAAAAAGACGCCCGTAAGCGTTATATCACCGTGCGGACTATTGACAAAATGATTAAAATATTATATTATAATAATGAATAAATGCTAGTTGTAATTAAACAGCATCGCAAAACACCCCAAGGAGGAAATTGCAATGAAAACCAACACAAATAATTCCTCATTCTTCAAAAAAAGCCGGAAGCTTCTGAGTCTTTTGCTGTTTATCGTCATGACGGCACAGATCATGATTCCCGCCACCGTGCTTTTCGCATCGGCCGAAGACGGCGCGAAAAAGCTCAGCACGGCAGTGAAAGGCGCCGATGGGAAGAAGTATACGGTGACAGCTACCTATGGCGCCGACGCCGCGATTCCCGACGACGCAACGCTCTCGGTGAAAGCGATCAAACCGACGGACGCGCCCTTTGAGGATTACGTGACCCAGGCGGAAGAAACGCTCTATTGCAGCATAGACCCCGCAACGGACATCCAGCTGTTTGATATTTCCATCGTCAGCGCAAACGACGCAACGGTAGAATATCAGCCGGCCGAAGGCGCTGTGGTCGACATGAAGATCCTGCTGGCAACCGCGCCCGAAACGGAATTCGGCGTGGTACACTTCGGCGAAGA
>CACZOP010000149.1 GCA_902782845.1 Oscillospiraceae bacterium
AATCAAACTCCCTTCTCGGAATACGCCTTTTTGATTGTGCAAATCATATTACCGTATCCGTTCTTCTTTATTATAATCTTTCATCAATCAAAAATCAAGCAGGATATACTTAAAAAACCGGAGGCGGGCAGTTCCGCTTCCGGTTTTTTGTTTGGTTGCAATTTCTGTTTGAAACCTGACGGGGATTACGCGAAGTCGTAACCCGCGGCGATGGCTTTTTTGTTGACCTCCAGCAGGTCCGCATGGCGGGCGGAGACCACCTTTTTGAGACCGGCCTCCAAATCGTCGTAATTCACCAGCGCCGTCTCTTTGATGACCTTGCCCACCAGCACCATATTGGCGAGAGTGGGGGCGCCGATCTCTTTTGCGATGGCGGTGGAGGGTACGTAGGTCACGTCCACGTCCGTGCGGGCGACCTTGCGTTCGATGAGGGTGGAATCCACAAAGATCTTTCCGCCGGGCACCACCGCGCTCTCGTATTTATCGAGGGACGGCAGGTTCATAACGATGAGGATATCGGGCTTGTTCACGATGGGCGATCCCACCGGATCGTCGCTTAAGATCACGCTGCAGTTGGCGGTGCCGCCCCGCATCTCGGGGCCGTAGGAAGGCAGCCAGCTGACGTTTCTGCCCTCCAGCAGGCCTTTATAGGCAAGGAATTTGCCCGCGAAGAGCACGCCCTGGCCGCCGAAGCCGGCAATTAAAATATTCGCGTTCATTTTGCCGCCTCCTCTGCACTTTTATCTTTATACACGCCCAAAGGATAGTAGGGGATCATTTTCTCCTCCACCCATTCCAGCGCCTTTGCGGGGGTCATGCCCCAGTTGGTGGGACAGGAGGACACCACTTCAACCAGCGAGAAGCCCTTGCCCTCGATCTGATTTTCAAAAGCCTTCTGGATGATCTTCTTGGCGTTGCGGACGTTTTTCACGTTGTTCACCGCCACGCGGGCAATGAATTCGGGGCCGTCGAGCGCCGCCAGCATTTCGCTCACCCGCACGGGATAGCCCGCCACCTTCACGTCGCGGCCGTAGGGGGAAGTCTGAGTCACCTGCCCCGGGAGGGAGGTGGGCGCCATCTGGCCGCCGGTCATGCCGTAGATGGCGTTGTTCACGAAGATCACCGTGATATTCTCGTTTCTTGCCGCGGCGTGCACGGTTTCGCACATGCCGATGGAGGCAAGGTCGCCGTCGCCCTGATAGGTGAAGATGATATTTTCGGGCATGGCGCGCTTTAATCCGGTGGCAACCGCGGGGGCGCGGCCGTGGGCGGCTTCCACCATATCGCACGCAAAGTAGTTATACGCCATCACGGCGCAGCCGACGGGGGCAACGCCGACGGCTCTGCCTTCAACGCCCGTAGCGTCGATGGCTTCCGCCACAAGACGGTGGATGATGCCGTGGGTGCAGCCGGGGCAATAATGCAGCTCGGCGTCGGTTAAGCTTTTCGGTTTCTCAAAAACGACCATTACGCGTTCCCTCCCTGCATATTTTTAATGGCGGCAAGCACTTCGTCGGGCGAGGGGATCATACCGCCTGCGCGGTTGCAGAGCGATACAGGCACCCTGCAGTCGCAGGCAAGCTTCACGTCCTCGATCATCTGGCCCATCGAGAGCTCCACGCTCACGAAGCCTTTGACCTGCGCCGCCGCTTTGGCGACGGCCTTTTTGGGGAAGGGCCACACGGTGATGGGACGGATGAGCCCCGCCTTGATCCCTTCTTTGCGGGCGGCGACCACCGCGTTTTTGGAAACGCGGGCGGCGATGCCGAACGCCACCACACAGACCTCGGCGTCGTCCATCATGAATTCCTCATAACGGACTTCGTTTTCTTCGATGGCCTTATAGCGCTCAAAACGCTCGAAATTCGTCTTTTCCAGCTCTTCGGGTACGAGATAGAGGGAATTCACAATATTGTGTTCCCGCGCCATTTTCGTGCCGGTAACGGCCCATGGCTTTTCCACCGTGCAGCCGCTCTCCGCAGGCAGCTCCACCGGCTCCATCATCTGGCCGATGGTGCCGTCCGCCAGCAGCATGGCGGGCATGCGGTATTTATCCGCAAGATCGAAAGCAAGGGCGGTGAGGTCCGCCATTTCCTGCACGGACGCCGGAGTGAGCACGATCAGGTGATAGTCGCCGTGACCGCCGCCCTTGGTGGCCTGGAAATAATCCGCCTGGCTGGGCTGGATACCGCCAAGACCGGGGCCGCCGCGCTCCACGTTCACAATGAGGGCGGGCAGGTCGGAGCCCGCGATGTAGGAGATACCCTCCTGCTTGAGGGACACGCCCGGCGAAGAGGAGGAGGTCATCACGCGCTTGCCGGCGGACGCCACGCCATACACCATGTTGATGGCGGAAATCTCGCTCTCAGCCTGCAAAAACACGCCGTCGATTTTGGGCATCTGCTTCGCCATATAGGCGGCGAGCTCGGTCTGGGGCGTGATGGGATAGCCGAAATAGTGACGGCAGCCCGCGCGGATGGCGGCTTCGGCAATGGCCTCGTTGCCCTTCATCAATACTTTTTCGCTCATATCCGTCACCTTACCTTTCCACAGTGATCACGCAGTCGGGGCACATCATGGCGCAGCTCGCGCAGCCGATGCAGGCATCGGGCTCCAGCATCTCGGCCGGATAATGCCCCTTTTTGTTGATTTTCGTTTGTGAGATCCCGAGAATATGCTTGGGGCAGGCCTCCACACAGAGTCCGCAGCCCTTGCAGATGTCGGTTTTAAAGGTTACTTTCGCCATAGACGGCTCCTTTCAGGTGAATCGGCAAATCGGAATTTGTCGGATGGTTTTCCGCTGTCAAAAACCATAAACAACATCGGAATCCGTAGGGCACGGCGTCCCGACAAATTTCTGTTTGTCGTTCTTAATTTACCAATATTTCTTTTGCAGCGTCAGGGGAAAAATCCCGTTTTCCGGAAATTCCCCCGCCAGATCTTCTTTCACGGAGGTGAACAGCAGAGGCAGGCCGGAGATTTCCGACAACCGCTGTGCTTCTCCGAACGTGGAGCTAACGTTCTGAGCGGTGGTGATCTCCCCCAGATTCGAGTTGTTCACAATCCCGGTAAAGGGAACGGCGCAAACGGCGGCGATCTCGCGCATCACTTCCAGCGCCTCCTCCGCGGTGCGGGTGAGCGGGCGATAGAAATTGGCGACGAAGATCATTTCAAAATCGTTTTCCCGCAGGATATAGGGCGAAAACCGGCCAAGCGCGGTCGCTCCCCGGTCGTCCCCGCCGATATCCAGCACCGCATAGCGGTCCCGCCGTTCCACAGCGCCGTATACCGCCGAAGGGAGGCTCGGCAGATCCACGTTGGAATTGGCGAAGGGCAGAGCGATGACCTCCACCCCCGCCGCCGTTAATTCCGCTTCGCTGTCTTTTGAGCGGAAATAAGGATTCACCACGTCGATATCCGCCAGCGTCACAGGGAACGCCCGCCGCCGCAGCCAAAGGGCGTAGTTGACCGCCAGATTGCTTTTTCCGCTGCCGTAGTGACCGCAAAACAGGGTCACTCGTTTTGGGTTCAGGTTCATTTGACCTTACGCTTTGAGTCCCAGCGGGCAGGTCCAGCCCATGAAATCTTCCACCGTACCGGTCTGGATGCCGTAGAGGGTGTCGTAGAGCTTCTGCGCCAGCGGGCCCACCTTACCGTCGGCGACATTGTGATCCTCGCCGTTGTAGTTGAGGGTGCCGATGGGAGAAATCACCGCAGCGGTGCCGCTGGCAAAAATCTCTTCCAGCTCGCCCTTTTCCTGCGCGGCGAACACGTCTTCGATGGCAAGCTTACGTTCGGACACAGGCACGCCCCAGTATTTCAGCAGACGGATCACGGAATCGCGGGTGATGCCGGGCAGGATGGTGCCGGAATCCAGGGGCGCCGTGATGACTTCGCCGTTGATCTTGAAGAAGGCGTTGGAGGTGCCGATCTCTTCCACGTATTTATGCTCGGCGGCGTCCAGCCAGAGCACGTCCTTGCAGTCGTATTTCATGGCGTCCATAGATGCGCGCATGCCGCCGCCGTAGTTGCCGCCCACCTTGGCGTAGCCGGTGCCGCCCTTTGCCGCGCGGATATACTTATCCTGCACGAAGATGCGGGTGGCGGAAAGACCGCCGTCGTTGGCCGCATAGTAGGAGCCTGTGGGGGAGAGGATGATAAGGAAACGATAGTGCTTCGCGGGCAGCACGGAGAAAGAAACCTCGTCGCCGAAGATAAAGGGACGGATATACAGCGCCGTGCCAGGAGCGGAGGGCACCCAGTCGATATCCTCTTTGATGACAGCCTTCACGGCCTCCACCAGCAGATCGTCCGGCAGCTCGGGCATGCACATACGCTCGTTGGTGCGCTTCATGCGGGCCACGTTCATATCGGGGCGGAAAAGCTGGATCTCACCCGAGGGGGTGCGGTAGGCCTTCATGCCCTCGAACATCATCTGCGCATAGTGCAGCACGCAGGAGGCGGGCTCGATGAGCAGCGGC
>CACZOP010000150.1 GCA_902782845.1 Oscillospiraceae bacterium
ATGCCCTTTTTCAGGTGGATCCCGTAGGCGCAGTCGCTGATCCTGACGTCGGAGATCTCCGGCCATTCCAGATCCCCCAGCACGAAACCGGAGGCGTTCTGACGGGTATACGATCTCAGCGCTTCGGCCGGCGGCGCGTTGTAGGCCTCCCCGGCCTCGGTCCAGTAACGGTTTTCAAAATAAACGGTTTTGTAGACGTCCACGTCCGCGGAGTTATGGGAGTTCAGGCCTTCCTTCAGGCAGGTTCCCTTCACGTTCTCCAGCGTGGTCATCTCGTGACACTGGTATACGCCCTCCTCGCAAACGGAACATAATCCTATGCCCCGGTAGGAATTCAGCAGTGTGATATTCTTCAGCGTGTGGAGCATATAGTCCCGTTTGCCGTTTACGTAAAACGTGTAGGGGTAGGGCTTTACGTCGTCTATGGTCTGATCGGGGTACCAAACGGTAAGGCCCACCGCGCCGGCGCTGCCGCCCAGGTCGAACAAGGCGGGCGTCTTTTCCTCCGTGCTCTCCGGCCGGGCGACGATTAAGGTGCCGTAATCCGTTCCTTCGTCGGGGTCCTGCCAGTCGCCCCGCAGCGTCACGAACGGCCGGATATAGATATTGCCGGTGATAAGATAGCGGCCTGCGGGCAGAAATACGGTCCCGCCGCCGCCAAGCGCGCAGTCGTCCAGCGCGCGCTGCAGCCCGGCCGTGCAGTCCGTCTGGCCGGTGCTGTCAACAGAATACGGCGCTTTGGTAGCGATGATATCGGCAACGACGACGTCCTCCGTAGGGTAAACCGTATCTACGACGACCGGCGCGGGTGCTTCACGCGCCGGGCAGACCGGTACGGAAAAACCGACCGTCAGCGCAAATGCGACGCAGAATGCAATAACCCTTTTCATAATGATCCCTCCGTTTTTATCTGTTTCTCCTTCATGTCTGCGGTTTTGTTCCCGGCTGTGTCGATCGGTATTGTGCGTCCCGCGTATCCGGATTGTCGCGCAAAGAAACCGTCGCCGGCACACACAAAACCAGCTCTGACAAGAATGATTGCGGTTATATTTTATCTTATTATACGCTTTTTCATCAGAAAAAGCCAGTTCTACTTGCGTAAAACCGGACTTTTTCAGCCATTTGTGAAAATGGAACGGCCTGGTATTATTTTTTTGGTTATTCAAGGATGATCCCGTTTTTTATGAGCGCATCCGCAAATTCAGACGCATCCCGCAGGGCGGTATCGGCATTCACGTTATAGGTTTCCGTAAGCGCGAACGCCGCGGACGGAATATCCGCGCCGTTGACAAACGCTTTCATCAAAAAAGCGCCGGTTTTTGAAAACGAAAAGATTCCGTTGTGGAGTTTGACTTCTTCGTTGACAGGTATCAACAATACTTCGCCGCAGATCTCTCTGCATATAAAATTACGGTTCAGTTTCATTTTGTTTACAACACCTGTTCCTTGGATTCCGTTGTTTTGTTTAATGGGATCGCGATGTTGGTGTAAAAACGCGTATCCTCATGGTAGAATTGCGCCACGCCGCCGTAGCTTTCTACCGTTGAAGAGATAGAAGCCAAACCGAATGCGTTTCCGTTGCGGTTTGTGGAAAGATATTTCCCGTTCTTTTTCCGGACCTTACCGTCGAAGCTGTTTGTTTCGATGATATAAAGCCACAGATCTTCCTCCGTTACCATATTCAGATCTATAAAGCGATCCTCCGTTTTCTGGCAGGCGATCACCGCGTTTTCCAGAATATTGCCCATGATCGTGCAAAGATCGACGTCCGAAATCTGATGGATGAACTGAAACGCGATCTGCGCCGTGAAGCGGATATTGTTCAGATTGCAGACATGCCGGTAATAATTGAGCAGGGCGTTCAGCGCAACGTTTTCGGTGTAACTGTATATCTCGCTGTTCGGAACGGTTTGTGTATACTGGTGCAGATATTTGCCGAGTTCGTCGTAATTCCCGGTGTCGTACAGCTCAAGCATCAAGCGGAGGCTCTGTCGGAAATCGTGCCGCGTTTTTTCAGAAGCCTTGAAATAACGCTGCTGGGAATCAAACATGGATTCCCGCATCTCCAGCATCTTAACGCGCGTTTCAACCCTGTTTTTTTGCAGCAACCCGACAACAGCAAAGAAAAAGACGGCAAACATCATCATATCAATGAGTAGCAGAGTGACAAACGCGAGAATAAAATACAGCAGCGACTCCTCTTTTATTTTGGCTGTTCCGTACACCTGCAGCAGGAACATATTCAAGACAAAGATGCATATGGAAAACACCACGGTGGCAAACCAGAAACGGGGGATGTCCAACCGGTCTATGGTAAAGCTGCCGTATTTTTTAAAAGGAAAAGCAAGCAAAAGAGAAACTGTCGCGCCGATGCCGAAGGAGAGCAGCTCGTGAAGGAAGGGCGAAGTATCCGGGATCAGAAGCAGACAGAGGCATTTCTCCAAATTGGAAAGAATGGAAAACATTGCGACAATGGAGCAAAAAACAGAAAGGGATTTGCTGATGTGCACCCGCAGCAGGCAGTGATAAAAAACAAAAAACAGCGCAAAAACAGGGATCATGATTTGGTTTTCGTTGAGACCGAACCGGGATATGACCCAAGAAAGGCTCACGGTTACGATAATCAGCACCGGGATCACGATGCCCGCAGTTTTCAGAGCGCTGTATCTCAGTTGGCTTTTCATCGGAAGGAAGCAGAGCAACGCCGCGAAAAAGAGGATCATCAAAGAAAAGAATTCTGTCAACATCAGCCGTTGCCTCCCTGCGCCGCGGATTCGCGGAGCTTTGCGAATTTGTAGTTCATCCAGGTGTCGAACAGCTCTTTTTGTTTTCTCACATGCAGAAAAAGAACCATTCCGTTTTCAAGATAGCAATTGCGGCCCTTGATCTCCGTGATATAGTCCATATTGACGCTCACGCCTTTCACCAGCGTAAGGAAGCGGCGGTCAAGCAGGCTGCTTGCCTCGGAGAAGGTCTTGCGGGTGCGGTACGTCTGATTCTCCCGGTCGGTGATCACAATGTAGTTTCCTTTTGTTTCCAACAAAACGACGTCCGACAAGCGCAGGCAGTAATTCTTTTTTGCGTAGGAAAACGTCAGCGTTTTTTCCTGCTCCGATTTTATACACAGAACGTGATTCAGCGTACGGAACAGCGCCGCTTCCTCGCAGGGCTTTTCCAGATAGCCCGAAGCAAAAACGGAAAACGCCTCCATGGAATACTCCCTGCTGGTCGTCAGAAACAGAATAAGCACGTTCTCATCCGTTTCGCGTATCTTCTTTGCCGCGTCCACGCCGGTCATCCCGTCCATATAGATATCCAGAAATATCAGGGAATACCGAAACGGCACGAAATCACGCAGAAGCGCTTCGCCGCTGTCAAATTGTGTGATGCGGAAGTTCAATCCGTGCGCCGCATCGTATTTCCGCAAATATTTTTCCAGCCGGAGCCGGTCCGGTTCCAGGTCGTCAACGATCGCGATATTCACGGCTGCGTCTCCTTTTTCTCCTTTTATTCCATGATAAGTATAACACAGCTTTATCGTTTTTGAAATGATTTTTTTCACCTTTTTACTGACGATTCCACCTAAAATATTGAATTATCTAAAAAAATATATATAATAAAACCCAAAGATTTTATGCACTATGGGAAAAAGAGGTTTTGAACATGAAACAAAAGCAGAAATTCGTTAAGTTTTTGTCGCTTTTGCTGAGCGTGCTGATGCTTTCAGGCATGCTTCCGTCTGCGGCGCTGCTTGTCGGCGCTTCCGCTGAAACGACGGTGCGCTATGAGAAGTATACGCCAAAGCAGAGCGGCCAGATCATCGACGCCGGGCGATATATCATCCAGAGCGTCAGATGGGATTACGTGCTGACGGCTTCGGCCTATTCCAGCGGCTCCGACCGCGGCCTCAACGCCAGCACCAACGTGACCGTGAACGGCAGCGAGATCACCGCGCCCGACGCTGTGGTCGTTACCATCGCGCCGGTATCGGGTCAGACGAACGTCTATACCGTGAAAACGGACGACGGAAAGTATCTTTCCATCGCCGACGCGCAGAGCAACAACAAAATGAACGCTTATTTTGCGAATGCCTCCGCGCAGGTCAAGGCGCTTGTCTACAACGACGATGAATCCGGGCTTGTTGTTGGTCTTGCCAATCCCACCGATTCCAACAACTACTGCCTGAACGCCCACACGGCCAACTGGTTCGGCGGCTACAGCGGCGGCATTGAAGACGATAACCTTGCCGCCAACCGCCTGTATCTCTACAAAGAGATCGTGGAAACCACCGAGGAGCCCACCACTCCCACCAACCCCACCTCTTCCGGTTCTCTTCCGCCGAAAGAGGGATATCACGTGGCTGTTTCCACCGAAATCATTTATGAAAAGTATACGCCCAACAAAACAGGCCAGTATATCGAGCCGGGCAAGTATTTCATTTATAACCACAGCCGCAACGTAGTGTTCGCCGGTGGTGCGGCCACCAACGGCGGCATCACTGCCAGTCAGGATTTCACCATCGACGGCGATCTGATGGTCGCTCCGGAAGAATACCTTGTTACCATTGCTGCGGTACCGGGGCAGACGAACCTTTATTACCTGCAGACAAGCGCTGGAAATTTCGTTTCCATCGCGGCTTCCAACAACAGAAACTCCGCTTCTTTGGTTTCCGCCTCCGTGCCGAACCATCCGCAGCTGCGCGCAGTCGTAAACAGCAACACCGATTACGTGGCGATCGGACACGCCAATAGTAACTACTTCCTCAATGCGTATTCCAACCCTTATGCTTTCGGTGTTTACAGCCAGGGCCTCAGCAATGCGCAGAACCAGCTCACCCTTTACCGTGAAACCAAGGTAACGACCGAAGTGTACGTGCCCGATTATCCCAACGAAGGCGCCGTTGGCCTGCAGAAGGAGGCCGAGGGCATCGACTTCCAGAACACCGGTCTTGCGCAGGTCAACCTTTCCCTTGAAGCCATCGCGCCCTTCTATTCCAGCGGCGTGGACGTGCTGTTCATCACGGACGTTTCGAACTCCATGGCGTGGAAAGCCGGCACAAAAGCGGCCCCCGGCACGGGCGAGACCAGCAAGCTGCAGGATATGCAGGCTGCCGTTTCCGCCTTTACGGACGCTGTTATGGAGCCGAACACCGGCAACACCATCAAAGACAACAACACCG
Source organism: Oscillospiraceae bacterium (assembly GCA_902782845.1). Taxonomy (GTDB): domain Bacteria; phylum Bacillota; class Clostridia; order Oscillospirales; family Acutalibacteraceae; genus RUG806. The sequence continues at coordinate 5,180 of CACZOP010000150.1, forward strand.
TCACTTTCGTCACCTTCGGCGGCTGGGACCCCGACCGCAACAGCACTTCGTATTCGGAATGGATCGATCCCACCCGCACGTTGATCGTTGCTTCGCCGGACGCGGACGCGGTGAAAACCAAGGTGAACAACATCACCTTCAACATGACCGACAGCAACACCTATTACCTCTCCTTCGACGGCCAGAAGCATGAGGGAACCGGGTATAAAAACTACGGTAACACGCAGTACGACTACGGCTTTATGGAGGGCTATAACGCCGTCGGCGCCATCAAGCAGGCCTATAAAAACGAGACCGGCGAGAATTACGACGAATCCGGCCGCGAGATCTTCGTGATCTTCATTTCCGACGGCGCGCCCACGAACTTCAACGGCTATCAGTACAAGAAAACGGGCGGTCAGGCGTCTACGAGCTATTATTCCGAGACGGAC
>CACZOP010000151.1 GCA_902782845.1 Oscillospiraceae bacterium
AAAAGCGTTTGATCGTCATCACCTCCGCGCTATCAGTTTTGCCCGGCGGTGTTTTTTTATGCGATGAAACAATCGGAAACGCGGAAAGATTTTCCGGATTTTTAAATTCAGCAGAGAGAGAAATCGGGATTTTTTTAGCCGTCAGCGGTCAGCCGTCGGCGGTCAGCGATTCATCGCCCATATTTCCATGTCATCCGGATTGATTCCGGTAGGAAAAGCCGTCGGCTGACTGCTGTCGGCTGACGGCTAAATTCCGGTTTGTCGCGCGGTTTTCGCCGCACGGAGTGAATTAAAATATGCGGGAACACAAAAAAAGGACAGGTCGCGCGATCTGTCCTCTCTCTTATTGTTTCAGCGGTTCTATACTTCTTAATTCTGAATTCTGAATTCTTAATTACTTCACGATCTCGCCCATGGCGCCGGGGCCGGCGAGCACGGCGTTGCTTTCGTCCGTATCAATGTGCATGGCGAGGGCGTAGGAATCGCTCACGCGCACCACCACGTCGCCGAAGATCAGGCTGCGCTCGGGGGAGTCGATCTTCACGCTCACGATCTGCTTGTCTTCCATGCCGAACGCCGCGGCGTCCGCTTTGGTCATGTGGATGTGGCGTTTGGCGATGATCACGCCTTTGTCGATCTCGATCTCGCCCGCGGGGCCCACGATCTTGCAGGGGGCGCTGCCCTCAAGGTCGCCGGATTCGCGCACGGGGGCGGTCACGCCGAGGGTCCTCGCGTCGGAAGCGGAGATCTCCACCTGGGTCTCTTTGCGCTCGGGGCCGAGAATAGACACCGCCGGGAACTGCCCCTTGGGGCCGATCACCGCCACGCGCTCGGCGCAGGCGAACTGGCCGGGCTGCGAAAGGTCTTTTTTCTTGGTGAGCTGATAGCCCTCGCCGAAGAGGGTGGCAAGGTCGGCGGGGGAGACGTGCACGTGCCGTGCGGAAGTTTCCACGATAAATTTCTGTTCCATAAGTCAGTTTTCCTCCAATGTCGTTCGTTATACTTATAACCGCGTTCCATTATAGCCTTTTTTCGGCGGCTTGACAAGTAAAAAAAAGAAAATCGTTGGGAAATACGAAATTCATCCCCGAAACGGCAGAATTTTTGACAAATTATTTTAATTTAACTATAGACGGCAAAAAAACTTTGTGTTATACTCTATTATGTACGGTTATGCGTACCTCTTTATTGTATTATAAATTTTTTTGTTCAAATAGAAATGGAGGAAAACAAAAAAATGGTAAAGAAAATCAGCAAGATCCCCTTCCAGGGAACGCCGGAGCAGGAAGCGCTTCTCAAAGAAGCCATTGCGTCCGCAAACGGCGACAAGAGCCGCCTGATGGCGGTGATGCAGGAAGCGCAGGGCATCTACGGCTACCTGCCCTACGAGGTGCAGCAGATGATCGCCGAGGGGCTGGACGTTCCCATGGAAAAGGTCTACGGCGTCGCCACCTTCTACGCCCAGTTCGCGCTTTCCCCCAAGGGCAAATACAACATTTCGGTGTGCCTCGGCACCGCGTGCTACGTCAAGGGTTCCCAGCAGGTGCTCGATAAGCTCACGGAGCTCCTCGGCATCGAGCCCGGCGAATGCACCGCCGACGCGAAATTCTCGCTGGAGGCCTGCCGCTGCATCGGCGCCTGCGGTCTTGCGCCCGTCATGATGATCAACGAAGACGTCTACGGCAAGCTCACGCCCGATATGCTGAAGGGCATCCTCGAAAAATACGCGTAAAAGCAACCGGCAATCATCATAAGGAATCAAACGGTTATGAAAATCAGTACGATAAAGGAATTGCTCGATGCGGACGTCCTCTGCGGCGTCGAATCGCTCGAAAAAGAAGTCCACTCCGCCTGCGGCAGCGATATGATGAGCGACGTGCTCGCCTACGTGAAGGATCAGGCGGTGCTGCTGACGGGCCTTGTGAATTCGCAGGTGATCCGCACGGCTGAAATGATGGATATGGTGTGCGTCGTTTTCGTGCGCTCCAAACGCCCGACGCTCGAAATGATCGAGATCGCGGAGGAGAGCGGCATCGTGATCCTCGCGACGAAAAAGCGTATGTATGAGGCCTGCGGCACGCTGTTTGTGAACGGCCTCAACAACACGAAGGATTAAGAACGATGGGCGAGTATCTGAATTTTCATTACGACGTGGACGGCGAAAACTTCGTTTCTGCCGGGCAGGCGTCGGTGGAGCTGAAAAAGACGCTGCGCCGGCTGGGGCTCCCGCCCGAAACGATCCGCAGGCTTTCCATCGCCATGTACGAGGGTGAGATCAATATGGTCATCCACGCGGGCGGCGGCGAAGCGGACGTGGACATCTACGAGGATAAGATCGTGATCGTTCTGAAAGATCACGGCCCCGGCATCGCGGATATTGCGCTCGCCATGCAGGAGGGCTATTCCACCGCCACCGAAGGCGTCCGTTCTCTGGGCTTCGGCGCGGGCATGGGGCTGCCCAACATGAAACGCTATACCGACGAAATGCAGATCGATTCCACGGTAGGCGAGGGCACCACGGTAACGATGACCGTCTACCTGAGCTGAAAGGTGATATTTTGAATTCTTACAGACACTCCGTTGTGCTGGACGTGGAAAAATGCACCGGCTGCACCTCCTGCGTGCGGCGGTGTCCCACCGAAGCCATCCGCGTGATCAACGGGCACGCCGAGATCAATTCCGACCGCTGTATCGACTGCGGCGAATGCATCCGCGTCTGCCAGCACAACGCCAAAAAAGCCATGTGCTCAAAGCTCGAGCACTATATGCACTACAAGTGGAAGATCGCGCTGCCCGCGCCCTCCCTCTTCGGCCAGTTCAACGGGCTGGAGGACGTGGACGAGGTGCTGCAGGGGCTGCTCGATATCGGGTTCGACGAGGTTTTTGAGGTGGCGAAGGCCGCGGAGCTCGTCTCCGCCTACACCCGGACCTATTTAAAAACCGAGGGCATCAAAAAGCCGGTGATCAGCTCCGCCTGCCCCGTGATCTCCCGCCTGATATCCCTGCGTTTCCCCTATTTAAAAGACAATATCCTGCCCATTCTTCCCCCCATGGAGATCGCAGCCATCGAGGCGAAGGCCAAGGCGAAGAAGGAGCATCCCGAGCTTTCGGAAAAGGATATCGCCGTGTTTTTCATCTCCCCCTGCGCCGCCAAGGTGAGCTACATCCGCAACGGCTTCGGGGACTATAAAAGCCATGTGGACGTGGTGGTGGCGCTCAACGAGATCTATTTCCAGCTCATCGGCGCCATGAAGCGCAAGCACACCCCCACCATCACCAGCGAAGCCGGCATGATCGGCATCGGCTGGGCGTCCTCGGGCGGAGAATCCACCGCCATCCTCAACGACAGCTACCTGTTTGCCGACGGCATCGGGAACTGTATGCAGGTGCTGGAATCCATCGAGAACGGCAACATCCCGCAGCTCGAGTTCGTGGAGCTCGACGCCTGTATCGGCGGGTGCGTCGGCGGGGTCATGACCATCGAAAACCCCTTTATCGCCAAAACGCGGCTCCAGGCCGTGCGGCGGTATATGCCGGTATCAAGGAACTTTGTGGCGTCCGACGCCGGCAGCGTTCCGGCGGACTATTTCTCAAACAGCCTGCCCGCCTACACGCCCATCTCGCGGCTGAGCGACAATATCGTGGAATCCATGCGTATGATGGCGCAGATCCAGTCCCTGCGCGAAACGCTCCCGGGGATCGACTGCGGCGCCTGCGGTTCGCCCACCTGCCGCGCCTATGCGGAGGACGTGGTGCGCGGCGTCGCCGGAGAAGACCGGCGCTGCGTGGTGCTCGACCGGAAGAAGCAGATTGAAAAGGAGACGCAGACATGACGGTGAAAGAGTTAAGCGATTCCTTCGGCTTCTCCGTGCTCACCATGCCGGAGCCCGAAAGGGAAGTCCGCGGCGGTTACGCGGGCGACCTTTTAAGCTGGGTGATGGGCAGAGCCGAAGCGGATCAGGTCTGGATCACCATAATGAGCAACGTGAACACCCTTGCGGTGGCGTCCCTGTCGGACGTGAGCGCGGTGCTGCTGGCGGAGGGCGTGACCCTCGAGCCGGCGCTGATCGAAACCGCCGAACAAAAAGGGATCAACGTGCTGCGGTCCGGCGATTCCGCGTTCCGTCTGGCAGCGCTTCTCGGCCCGGCGGTATGAACAGGTATTACTACGATTTCCATATCCATTCGTGTCTGTCCCCCTGCGGGGACAACGACATGACCCCCAACAACATCGCCGGAATGGCCACCCTTGCCGGGCTGAACGTGGCGGCGCTCACCGACCACAACACCTGCAAAAACTGCCCCGCGTTTTTCGCGGCGGCAAAGGCCCGCGGGATCGTTCCCGTTGCGGGGATGGAGCTGACCACGGCGGAGGAGATCCACACGGTGTGCCTTTTTGAACGGCTGGAGGACGCCATGGCCTTCGACGCCTACGTGTCGGAGCGGCGGATGCGGGTGAAGAACAACGTAAAGATCTTCGGCGACCAGCTGATCATGGACGAAAAGGACGAGGTGACCGGGACCGACCCCTGGTTCCTTCCGGCCGCCACCGATATCATGCTGGACGAAACGCCGGCGCTGACGGCCCGCTTCGGGGGCGTGGCGTATCCCGCCCATGTGGACAGGGAGGCCAACGGCGTCATCGCGATCCTCGGCGCCTTCCCCGAAAACGAAGGCTTCCTGAACGCGGAGTTCGCTGAGGCCGAGAACCGCGAAAGCTATGTCGGGCGGTATCCGGCGCTGGGGCGCAAGCGGATCCTCGTTTCCTCCGACGCGCACAATCTCTGGAGCATCCGGGACAAAAGCGCGTATCTGGAGCTGGACGACGAGCCTTATTCCGGCGATAAGATCCGTTCGGAGATCTTCCGTCTGCTGCGGCGGCCGGTGAGCGGTGATAAGTAAAGTATGAAAGAATTATCCCTGAACATTCTCGATATCGCGCAGAATTCCGTGAAGGCGAAAGCTTCAAAGGTGGAGATCCTGCTGGACGAGACGGAAGAATTGCTGACCGTCGCCATCCGGGACGACGGCTGCGGCATGGAGCCCGGTTTTCTGGCGGCGGTGACCGATCCCTTTACCACCACCCGCACCACGCGGAACGTGGGGCTGGGGATTCCGCTGTTCAAGCTGGCAAGCGAACAGACGGGCGGCAGCTTTTCCATTTCGTCCAGGGACGAAAAGAATTTCCCCCTCGACCACGGAACCGAAACGAAAGCCTCGTTTTATAAAAACAATATCGACTACACGCCCCTCGGCGACGTGATCTCCACGGTCACGGTGCTGATCCAGGGCGCGCCGGAGATCCGCTGGGTCTACCGGCACAGTCTTCCGGGCGGCGAAGTGGCGCTCGATACCGACGAGCTCAAAGCCGTGCTCGGCGACGTCCCTCTCTCGGCGCCCGAGGTGATCGCGTGGATCGCTTCTTATCTTGAGGAGCAGTACGCCGAAGCCGGCGGGACGTCGGCATAACTACCAGGTCATTATAAAAATTCAGATACAAAACAGAAAGGATCAATCGTATGAAGTCTTTAGCAGAACTTGCGGCAATCAGAGAAAAAATGCAGAACAAGGTCGTGCTGCGCGAGGGCAGCGGCGACGTCCGTGTGGTGGTCGGTATGGCGACCTGCGGGATCGCTGCCGGCGCCCGCCCGGTGCTGAACGCCTTTGTGGAGGAAGTGAACAACGCCGGTCTTTCCGACAAGGTCACCGTCACACAAACAGGCTGCATCGGCATTTGTCAGTTTGAGCCCGTGGTGGAGGTCTTCGAAGCCGGGAAGGACAAGGTCACCTACGTGAAGATGACCCCCGAAAAGGCGAAGGAAGTGGTCGAGAAGCACCTGAAGGGCGGCAAAGTGATCACCGATTACGTGGTAAAGGATATTTAACATAGTGGAGGTAATATTATGATTCGTGCACAAGTATTGATCTGCGGCGGCACCGGCTGCACCTCGTCCGGCAGCGCGAAGCTGATCGAGGAATTTGAAACACAGATCGAAAAGAACGGGCTTGCGGAAGAGATCAAGATCGTCCGCACCGGCTGCTTCGGTCTGTGCGCGCTGGGCCCCGTGGTCATCGTTTATCCCGACGGCACCTTCTACAGCCAGGTACAGGCTTCCGACGTGAAGGACATCGTGGAGGAGCATCTGCTCAAGGGCCGCGTGGTGGAGCGTCTGGTGTATAACGAGGTCTCGGCCGACACCGTGGTCGAGAACGCCAACGTCTCGCTCAACGACACCACCTTCTACGCCAAGCAGAAGCGCGTGGCGCTCAGAAACTGCGGCGTCATCAACCCCGAGAGCATCGACGAATATATCGCCATGGACGGCTACGCGGCGCTGGGCAAGGCCCTCACCGAAATGACGCCCGACGAAGTGATCCAGGTGGTCAAGGATTCCGGCCTGCGCGGCCGCGGCGGCGGCGGATTCCCCACCGGCCTCAAGTGGAGCTTCACCGCCAAGAACCAGGCGGATCAGAAATACGTGGTGTGCAACGCCGACGAAGGCGACCCCGGCGCGTTCATGGACCGTTCCGTGCTCGAAGGCGACCCCCACGCGGTGGTGGAAGCCATGGCCATCTGCGGCTATGCCACCGGCGCCACCGAAGGCTACGTTTACGTGCGTGCGGAGTATCCCATCGCCGTGGCCCGTCTGCAGAAAGCCATCAACGACGCCAGAGCCTACGGCCTGCTGGGTAAGGATATCTTCGGCTCCGGCTTCGATTTCGACCTGTTCATCCGCCTCGGCGCCGGCGCGTTCGTCTGCGGCGAGGAAACGGCGCTGATGACCTCCATCGAGGGCAACCGCGGCGAGCCCCGTCCCCGTCCGCCTTATCCGGCGGTCAAGGGTCTGTTCGGCAAGCCCACCACCGAAAACAACGTGGAAACCTTCGCCAATATCCCCCAGATCATCCTCAAGGGCGCTTCCTTCTTCAACTCCATGGGCACCGAAAAGTCCAAGGGCACCAAGGTCTTCGCGCTGGGCGGCAAGATCCGCCACACCGGCCTTGTGGAGATCCCCATGGGCACCACGCTGCGCGAGATCGTTGAAGACATCGGCGGCGGCATCCCGAACGGCAAAAAGTTCAAGGCGGCCCAGTCCGGCGGCCCCTCCGGCGGCTGCATCCCGGCAAGCCTGCTCGATATCGAGATCGACTACGACAACCTGATCGCGCAGGGCGCGATGATGGGCTCCGGCGGTCTGATCGTTATGGACGAAGACACCTGCATGGTGGATATCGCCAAGTTCTTCCTGAACTTCACGGTGGACGAGTCCTGCGGCAAGTGCACGCCCTGCCGCATCGGCACCAAGCGCCTGTATGAGATCCTCGAAAAGATCACCGAGGGCAAAGGCACCCTCGAGGATCTGGACGAAATGGAGAATCTCTGCAAATACATCAAAGAGAACTCTCTCTGCGGTCTGGGCCAGACAGCGCCCAACCCCGTGCTCTCCACCTACCGCTTCTTCAAGGATGAGTATATCGCCCACGTGGTGGATAAGAAATGCCCCGCCGGCGTGTGCAAGAAGCTGCTCTCCATCGTGATCGACGCCGACAAGTGCAGGGGCTGCACCGCCTGCGCCAGAGTGTGCCCCGTGGGCGCCATTTCCGGCAGCGTGAAACAGCCTCACGTGATCGACCAGTCCAAGTGCATCAAGTGCGGCGCCTGCATGGAAAAATGCAAATTCGGCGCGATTTCCAAGAAATAAGGAGGAACTCAACATGGCTGACGTAAATATCAAAATCAACGGCAGAGAATATACCGTTCCGGCCGGCGTCTCCATCTTGGAGGCTGCCCGCACTGCCGGCATCCAGATCCCCACGCTTTGCTTCCTCAAAGAGATCAACGAGATCGGCGCCTGCCGTATCTGCATGGTGGAAGTCAAGGGCGCGAGAAGCCTTGTGGCGGCTTGCGTCTTCCCCGTGAGCGAGGGCATGGAGATCTTCACCAACACCCCCAAGGTGGTGGAGGCCCGCAAAACCACCCTCAAGCTGATCCTTTCCAACCATAAGCGCGAGTGCCTGTCCTGCGTGCGCTCCGGCTCCTGCGAGCTGCAGAAGCTCTGCCACGACTACGGCATC
>CACZOP010000152.1 GCA_902782845.1 Oscillospiraceae bacterium
AAGCGTATTCTCCGCGGAATAAGAACGGTTTGCAGCGGTATAAAAATGAACCGCCTGTGAAAAGCAGGCGGTTTGGATGGAAATGATATCGCCCACGGTTTTGATTGCGGGCAACGCCGTTGCGGAAAATGTTCGCCTCTTCGTTGATTGCTTCGGTTTGCTTCATGCCCGCTCCGGTTTCCGGAAGCAAAGGGCATTATTGATATACCGGATCTCCCGACTTCTGCTGCGTCAGCTTCATGAAATCCACTTTCATCAGCGGCGTTTGCGGCAGTTCCTTCAGGAAAACGATCTCCCGCGGGACGTAGAACTTAGAAAAGCTTTCTTCCGCCAGTTGTCGGATCTGTTCCTTATATTGCTCTCTGTCGCCTTCGGTTTTCAGGGATAAGTACAGCCGTACGATGCTGCGGCCGTCCTGCCAGCCCTGCACGGCGCAGCATTCCTTGATGAACGGCAGCTCCGCCAGCTTCTTTTCCAGATCGTTGGGATAGACGTTGTATCCGGCAATGATGATCACGCGTTTTTTTCTGCCGGAGAAGAAGAAATATCCGTCGTCGTCGCGGTAACCGAGGTCGCCCGAAAGCACCCACTTTCTGCCGTTTTCGTCCGTGTACAGTCCGAGATCCTCCGGACCGTCCTTCGTATAGTAGCCGCTCATGATCGTAGGACCGGAAATGGCGATCTCGCCGATCTCGCCGTTCGGCAGCTCGTGGTGATCGTCGTCCCAGATCTGCACAGTCACGCCGCGGAGCGCCCTCCCGATGGAGCCGCGCCGGTAATCGGTGTTGGAATTGGTGGTGCACACGGAGCCCACCTCCGTGAGCCCGTATCCCTGCCGCAGCCTTCCCACCGCGCCGCGGCGCACAAAATAACCGTTGAACTCGTCTAAGAATTCATCGGAAATATCGTCGCCGCCGCAGAACATCAGCCGGACGTTCTGCAGCCAGGGACCGTCGAAATGCTTCTCGCGCACCAGCTTCTGGAACATCAGCGGAATGCCGCCGTAGCCGACCACGCGGTTCTTTTTTGCCAGCCGGTTGAAAATACGCGCGTCGAACTGCATCATCGGGATGATCCTGCCGGAGTTGCACAGCGCCATATGGATGGCGAGCGTGATGCCGAAACAGTGGAACATCGGCAGCACGATGATCTCCGCTTCCTCGCCGGGGTCGTGGACCTCGTCCAGGTCGGATACCCGCTGCACCAGCTCGTTGGTGGCGCGGGACGTCAGCTTGATCGTCTTGCTCTTTCCCGTCGTTCCGCCGCCGTTGAGGTACATGGCGATATCGTCGGCGTTGCCGGACACGGGAGAAAGCGGCGCAGTCGTTTTGATCGCGTCACGGTAGCGAACGGCTTTTTTGAATTTCGGGAAAACGGCTTTCAGAACCGCTTCGCCTGCGCGCGTGCCGTATTTTTTGATCCCTTCGGCGTAATCGGAAGAGGAACAGACGATACAGGGCAGACCGGAATCGTTGATCGTTTTTACGTGGTCCTTGGAAAGCAGATCCAGAATCATCACGCCTTTTGCGCCCACGTCCTCCAGCGTTTCCTTCAGGAACGCCGTGGACATCAGCGGATGCACGATGTTCGCGATCACGCCGATCTGGTTGAGCGCGTAAAAAGCGATGATGCCCTGCACGGTCGTCGTCATAAAAAGCGTATAAACGTCGCCGCGTTTTAACCCGAGCACATTCTGAAAATACGAGGATAGCGCGTCGACGTCTCTGAAAACCTCACTTTTGCGGTATTTGACGCCGAAATGCTGCATCATATACACGTCTTCATAAATGCCGGTGCATTTTTTCAGATATTCATAACAGTTGTCATTTTCTACAGATGGAAGCATAGAGATATCTCCTTTCTTACTGTCACATTAATGTACGGCGACTTTTCAGGCAAGGTCGACCGCCTTGCCGGGCGGCAGCTCCGGCGCCATGGGCATCATGGCCTTCATGGGGGATCAGGATCTTTTTGTAATAATTCGTGGTTTCAATGCTGTTGTCGGGATCTTCTCCGTATTCGAGCTTGACGAAATGAATTAGATTTATTATAATAAAAAATATGTTAAATAAACAACAGACAGTTCGATAACTATCCGAAAGTTAATTAACAAATGACCGGTTAATCTGTTATTTAACGAACACTTACAGGTTCAGTTTGCTTTGCAAATAACAGTTGATTGATAAAGAGTTCGATAGATACAAACCGGCAAAAACCATTTTACAGGGAGTTCACAAACCATGCCGAATCAGGGAAAAACGGATCGCCGCGTGCTTTACACGAAGATGTTTCTCAAGGAAAGTCTTCTGGAGCTGATGAAGGAACAGTCCATCGACAAAATAACGCCCACCGAGCTGTGCCGGAAGGCGAACATCAACCGCAATACGTTTTACACGCACTACTACACGCCGCGGGACGTGCTTGCCGAGATCGAAGCGGATTTTTCCACGCAGATCTTAGAAACGCTGAGAAGCAAATTTACGTTCGCGGATATCGATATTTCGCAGATGCTGAAAGAGATCTGCGAAATCATTTACGCGCAGAAGGAATTCTGCAAGGTGCTGCTTTCGGAGAACGGGGACGCGGCTTTTCTGGAGGCGACCATCAATACCGGAAAAATGGTATTTATGGACGAATGGCGGTCCGCGGGCGTCGACCTGGATGAGGATGAAATGGAGATGTTCTTCGCGTTCATCGTCAACGGCTGTATCGCCCTTGTGCGGAAATGGGCGGCGACGGATATGCGCGATCCGCCCGAAAGGGTGGCGATCCTGATCGAGCGTGTGGTGTACGGCGGGATCAACGGAATGGCCGCCGCAAAAAAGTGAGAGATACGCGCGGCGAGACGATGACACACGGAAATACGGCGTCCCCGCGGTCGGAAGCGGCCCGGCGGAACCGTCCGTGTTCGTGAGCGAAAACGGCATACCCGGCCGGAAAACCGACGTCCGCCGCGTGCAGATAAAACATAAAAGACACGGCAACGCCGTAATGAACGTTGTTTCTTAATAAACAGAAATCCGCTCCCGTCAGGCGCCGCGAAACCGCGGCCATGCGCCGGGAGCGTTTTTTTATAGGAAATCTCGGCGAAACAGAGGTAAATCGCTTTGCTCCTGTGAAACAAAAAAACGCCCGCCGATTTGTCCTTCGGGCGCGGCGACGGCGAACACGGAAGCGCTTGCCGCGTTGCGGCGAAGCCGGGAAGGTTATTCTGATTTCACGCGCCTTTGGCGGGGAAGGGAAGCCGCCCGGCAACGGAAGAAAAGTCGGCGGCAAAGGCCGCGCAAGAGAAACAGCCCCGCGGTAAGGAAAGAACCCGCGGGACTGTTTCTCATGGGATTAAGGAAAGGAGCGAGGTGCTGTGTTTCGCATTGTTATCTGTTGAAAAGGTTTCTGAAAAATTCCACGATGCGCTGGAAGAAAGCGCGGATCCTCGCGAAGAAGTTCGTGAAGAAGTTGCCGCTGCCGCCGTTGTCATCGCCGCCGTCGGGATTGTAAGTCGGATCGGGCTGGCTGCAGCGGGTGCAGACGCCGTCCTGATAATCGTGGCCCAGGGCGTTCACACGGTCGCGCGTTTCGGTGGCGTCACAGTTCGCGCACTTATAAACTTTATACCCGCCGTCGGTACAGGTCGCGTTGACCGTTTGCGTCAGAACGGTGAAGCTGTGGTCCGCAAGCGGATATTCCTCGCAGCCGCTTAAGACCGCGCCGCAGTCCGCGCATTTCGTTCCGGCGGCGTGCCCCGTTGTCTGACAGGTCGAAGCAACTTCGGGAACGTTTTCAATGTTCGTGTGGTCGCAGGCAAACCCCGGAAGCAGGCCGGATTCGCGGATGAGATCGAGAATCGCGGGAACAAGATGCGTCTTCCTGCCGTTGATGCTCGCCATATTGCGCGCGGCGATCCCCTGATCGCTCTCGGCGCCTGTGAAGTATTCCTGTACTTCAACCATCGGTTCATAGTCCGCGTACATCTCCGCCTGTACCGTATCCGGGAAGAAACGGTCAACGATATAATCGGATGCGTTAATGAGCGCAAAGGTAACAGGTACGTTGCCGGCGATAGCATCTTCCTTGACCTCGAAGTAAGCAAGGAAGTCGCCGAGGTCGCCGTCCAGCGCTTTGTTGAAGAACGCGGCGTTCATATCCGCGAGACCGGTGTAGCCGGAGAACATGCTGGTCATCGGGATGATACCGGACAGCGTTGTCAGCTTATCCCAAAGATCGTTCTGATCCTTTGCGACGCCCGAGGGGATGCACAGGCCGTCCGTCAGCGCGATAAAGCGGTCGGCAAGCGCGCCGAGATCGGCTTCCCAATCCGCGCTCCGCTCCACGCCCAGGGCAAGGTTGACCGTTCCGAGGGCGATGCCTGTCTTGTCCGTAAAGGTGCGGATCCAGTCATTTGCAGCGGAATTGATGTTCTCCGCGGCAAAGTCGGCGGCATAGTACAGGAGATCCGTGACCTTGCCCATGATCGCGTCTTCGGCGGTCAGCGTGCCGGCGTCAACGGCAGCGGCGTCAATGGCGGTATAGGTGAAGTCCCAGCCCTCGAGGTCGACGGCGTCAAGCGCCCTGGAGAGGATCATGTCCACGGTAGTCGCGGCGATGGCGTCAAGCGTAGCGAGATCCTCCACGCGTATATGGAAATCGTAGAAAATGGTGTCGGGATCGTCCTCGGCCAGCAGGTCGCAGGCCACGCGGATACCGCAGTCCAGCGCGTTCTCAACGGAGGAAAAATCCATGTCGTAGATCATGCCGGCGTTGAAGCCGTGCGCGGAGGCGAACACGTTGCTGATCCCCGCAGTCCCGGCAAGCGCGATGAAGGTATCGCGGTCGATATACTGTTTCATGGTATCCAGGAGCCCGGAGACCTTGTTGCAGATCTTCTGAAGGTTCTCATACAGATACTCGTTGCCGCCGTCGGTGAGAGCGAGATCCGCCATGCCCTCGTCGGAAGCGATCATATCCGCAAGACCGTAGAGAATGTGATTGACCTGCCCCACAACGCCCTTGTAATCATCATAGTCGGCCATGACGTCAAGCAGATCGTAATCATATTCGGCTTCGGTATCGATATAGCGCATCAGAGTCGCGATCTGCTCCAGCTCCGCAATGGTGCCGGAAAGGTTCGTCACCACAACGGTCGCAACGGGGTTGGTGAGCACATTGTCAACGGCAGGCTGGATGTAATCGGACTGGATCTTCTCCTGCGTGAGTCCGACCATGGAAGCGTAGGTCCATACATTGCCGCCGTAGGTGATATCATAATCGGGGATCGCGGTTACTTCAACCGCGAAAGAATCCTCTGTGGCGTAGCCCGTGTAGGCAAGCGAAACGGTAACGGAATTGATCGTGACAGAGCCGGTGATATTGCCGCCGATGATCGGCATATTGTTCGCTGCGGAGACTGCGGCGTCCACCGCGGCTGTCACCTGCGTCTGGATATCGGGAAGCATCGCGGCGATCTGCGCGTTGGCGAAATCCTCGATATCGGAGAAGGAGATTTCAATCGGGAAAGCATAGCCCGCGTCGGTCAGCGCATCCGGTACGGGAGCAACGTCCATCACGAATTTCTCAGCCATGGCCGTGCCTTCGCCTGCAAGAAGAGCGGCATATTCTGCGGGAACCTCGGTTCCTTCGATCATATCATAATAATCTGTTCCCTGCAGCTGCTCTTTGTAGGGAGAATAAAGCTTCGGCATGTAGCTCTCAAGGTCGGTATCTCCCGGATGATAGGTGCCGATCACACCGTTGGTGTCGCCGATCGTCACTTCGGGCGGTTCCACGTTCACGCCCGCGGCGATCACCTGCACCATGCCCTGCAGAGCGGTGAGGAATCCGGAAAGCAGATCGTCAAGCTGCGCTTTGTAATCGTTCTGCAGCAGGCCGACAAACTCCTTCACCAGCGTATAAACGTCGGTGGTGCGAAGATCCATGGCGTTTACGGCGTCGACGCTGTCCTGCGAAAGGGCGTCGCCGACCACGCGCAGGAACCACGCCTTTATCCCGTTCGAGATCGTCTCGTCAAAGGTTTCGGCGCGGTCGTCGCCGTTCTTCGGGATCTCATAGCCCATCTCGCGGGCGATCTCGGCGACGAATTTTTCCTGAATGTTGCCCGTGACAAGGTAATCGCGATAAAAGTCCTTCACAGCCTGATCGGTGCAGGCGTCGCTCTCGATGAACTCGCCCACTTTGCCGTAGTCGAACACCTGATCGTCCCAGCGGAACACCTTACCGAATACGTCGGCGTTTGCCGCCATGAACTCAAAGATGCTGAAAATGAAGTTGATATCGCCGTCCGCGCGGGTCTTATCGAGGGCGGAGACGTCAAGATTCGCGAAATCGCCTTCCAGATCGGCGATATGGTCCTTGTATTGCAGCAGACTGTCGATCCCGGTGATATCAAGATCGACGGCGACCTGCTGCCCCATCACTTCGATCTCAAAGGAATCAAAGTCGGCGGCAGCCGCGGCGATCTTCCTGTCGAGCCAGTCGAGCAGAACGCCTGCGATCTGGTCATAGTTCATCGACGCGATGTAGTCCGCGTCGTTCCGGGCGACTTTTGTCCTGTCGTATGCGGCGTAGGCGGAAGCGGGATCGGTAACGGTCTTCTCCGCAGCGAGTGCGGGAACAAAGCACGTCAGCGCCAACAGCACGCTCAACAAAACAGCCAATACTTTTTTCATGGTGTTTATCCTCCGATTTGTTGATTTGAACGTTATCATGATTTTAACTGATCGTTCTATTCATAGTATACGCGACGACAGGAAGCTTTTCAAACAACAAAACCGACGGAATTGTCACAATTGCTGCAACAACTCCGTCATAATTCAAATAATATGTGGATAATGAATAAAACGACTCAGACGCCGTATTTGCCGCGGACGGTCTGCAGATACGCAAAGGTTTTCTGCAAAGACGCGTAATCGCTCATGCCGATCAGGTAGGTGCAGATCGCATACGCGAAGACAGTTACGTAATAGCTCAGCGAAAGCATCTTTTCCTCCGTCAGCCCGCCGGGCGCAACGCCGTTAACAAAACGAAACACAAGGTTCAGTATTTTCGGGAAATAGGCGGTGATCCTGCCGTGGGTAAAAAATTTGCCGATGCTTACCTTTACGTCGTTATGACGTATAAAACCGTCCAGATCCGCTTCGTCCGGCCAACCGCATTTAAAAAATGACGCCAGCCAATACAGCGCGCAGTATACGCTGGCGTTTTCAAACGCGTCGAAGAAATCGCCGATGTTTTTATGGTATTTATAAAATTCCGTACGTGAGATCCCGGCGGTGGCAAGAAGCTGCGTGACGGTAACATTGCGATACGCGTTCTCGTCGTTTGCATCCAGCTTCACGTAGGCGCACAACAGATCGTAGTGAAAAAAAGGACTCCCGTTTTTCCGCTTGGCCAGCAGCATGGAGACGTTTGCCAGCATACTGTGCATTCTGTCGTATTCGATTTCCATGACCAGCGGGGCGAGGTTTTCCGCCGCCTCGTGTACGCCGCCTGTGATGAAATAAAACGAGAGCGAAGGCAGCGCCATATTCAGGCAGTTGCCCACTGCGGCGTCCGTGATCCCGGCTGCCTCCTTTGCTGCTGTCAGCTGTTCCTTTACCGCCTCCGCCAGCCGGTAGGCAATGGCCATGTCGCCGTTTTCTCCGCAGAGCAGCGTCGCTTTCGGATGGATCTCTCTTGCAAGATCGAACATCACGTTCGCGTATTGCTCCAGCGATACCGCGTCGGTTACCGGGAACGGCGGTTCCACGGCAATTTTCTGCTGCAGCTCCTCTGTGATGCATTCCAGCAGGTCGTCTGTGTTTTCAAAATACAGGTAGAATGTGGAACGATTGACGCCAGCGCATTTGATCAGCGAAGAAACCTTTATCTTTTGATACGGCATGGTTTTCAGTTGTTCCAGATAAGCTGCAATGATCCGCTCTCTTGCAGGTATGGACACAGTTTCGCTCATCGGCGATATAACCTCCTTCCGCAATAATCTCCCTCATTATTATATTAGGGAGGAGGATTCCTGTAAACCGTCAAGAATCGATAAAATGTCACATTCCGGTTTCTTTGTTTAAGGGGAAACCGCTCTGCGGGACAGAGGGAAGCGCTCTGCCGCGATGCGGCGAAACCGCTTTCAGGTTTTACCAGAAAACTTTCTCGGTTTTTTTATCAAATTTAACTCCGTTTTAATTTCGGTTGCTAAACTGACGGCAGAAAAGAAAAAAGGAGCGATACGAATGAAAACAAAAATCACAAACAAACTGCCGGCAGTTATCACCGCGCTGGTGATGATGCTTACGATGACGGGTTTGGCCGTGACAGCAAATGCCGCGGCATACGATACCGCCACCGCGACCTCCTTCGTTTTTTCCGACGGCGGAATCACCGTGACGGAGGGCGATTACACCGACTACAAGGTGAAGAACACGGCGCTTTCTGTTACGGAAGCGGGGACGTATATCGTGTCCGGCTCCTGCGCGGACGGGACGATCGTGGTAAAGAAAAACGTCACGGGCGTGACCCTGATCCTTGACAGCCTGACGCTCTCGGCGCACGCAACGGCTCCCATCACCTGCAACAAGGGCAGCGGCGTCACCATCGTGGCCGCGGCGGGATCCGTCAACAACCTGGCTGACGACCAATACAACAACGACGACGTCTATACCGACGAAACGACCTATCCGGATATTGAAAACGCCGTCATCAAATGCAAGGACGGCTCCAACGTCGAGATTTCCGGCACGGGCACGATCAACGTGACCGCCTACGGCAAAAACGGCGTGAAGGGCGGCGCGGATCTCTACGAAGAGGACGCGGACGGCAACTACACCGA
>CACZOP010000153.1 GCA_902782845.1 Oscillospiraceae bacterium
AGGCGGATCGCGGGATCCAGCCCCGAGAGCGCCTCTTCATACCGTCGGATCAGGTCGATATGGGCGTTTACGAGCTCCCCGTACCGCGCCCGGTCTTCCGGGAAACGAAGCGTTTCGTCAATATCGTCCAGCAGCAGCCCGAAGGAGCGCACGCCGAGCGCATAAAGCTGCTCCGTTTTGCGCATCAGCGCCGCAAATTCCTCCGCATCGGCATAACGGATCGAAAGCCCGGGAGCGATACAGTAGGTAAACGTCACATAATACCGCTCCGCCGTATCCAGCAGCGCCTTTAACCCTTCCAGCGCCTCCGGCGGATACGTCTCCCGCCACAGCTTCCGGTGATAAGGATCGTCCTTGGGCGCATAATACACCGCGTTCATTCTGTGTTTCGCGGCAAAACGCAGGATCTCCAGCCGTTCCGCCGGCGACCAGGGTTTTCCGTAAAAGCCTTCGATATACCCGCGAACGGCAAACGCCGGCGCGTCCGCGTATTCCCCGGGGAGCAGCTGTCGGTCCCGGTATCTTTCCGCAAGCCCGCACAAGCCGCAGAACCCGCTCTTTTCTCCGCTGCAGCGTACGCAAACAACGAAACCGTCATCTTTCTCCGAAACCGACAGGACGTATTTTTCATCGGTACAGCGACAGGATTCCTCGCAATACAAAACGTCGCGGGTATCTTCATATCGCAGCGTTACGTCGATTTCATTCCCGTCCAGCACCGCACCGAATAACGACCGAAAAGCGTCGATACAGGCAAAGGCTCCGTGGATCATTTTTCTTCCTCCGATCTCAGTTCCTCAGGCCGATCAAAACAAACTAATGTCGATCTGTTCTTGCGTTTTTCACAAAGAACGGATCTTGTTTTTGTATTTTTTCACAAAGATCCGGTTGATCTCATCCCCGCCGTCCACGTTGCTGCTGCAAAACACTTCCGGCAGAAAGCCGTCCGAAAGCATCCGCTCCACACTTCCCGCCACCACGGCGTTCAGAATCGCGGCGCCCGCGCAGGTGGAGGTGGCCCCCACGTTTCTGCCGATTTCCGGAAACGGGACCGAAGCGTCCCCCGGGCAGCCCATGTTATCCAGTACAACGTCCGCCAGCTCATACAGCTTTTTCCCGCAGGGGTGCCGCGACGCGCCAGCAGCGGAATGGCTGAGACTTGTCAGCGCGATCACCGTCAGCCCGCGTTCCTTTGCCAGCAGCGCCATATCCACGCATACGCCGTTCCGCCCGGAATTGGAGATCAGCACCAGCACGTCCCCTCTTTTTAATTCGTAGCTGTCGAACAGGATCTCCGCATACTGCGGCAGACGTTCCATTTCGGTGCTTCCGGAAGCGGACGCATGCAGCATCAGGGCGCTTTCCAGAATCGGATGCAGGTTCACAAGGCCTCCCGCCCGGTAGAAAACCTCTTCCGCCAGCATGTGCGAGTGCCCCGTGCCGAACAGAAAAATATCGCGTCCGTCTTCCAGCGCTTTTGCAAAGATCCGAGCACATTCCTCAATTTTATTTTCCTCGGTATCCCGGATCTTTTCCAGAATCGCGATCAGATGATTCAGATACCAGCCCGGTTTATCCATATGCCTTTCCCCCGTTTTTACCGTCCTCTTTCATTGCGGCCAGCACCGCGCCGTATTCCGGCGGCTTCGGCAGCAGCGAGACCGCCGACCCCGGGAACCGCGCAGCCACGTATTTGGCGAACCGGCCGCGGAACAGGGGCGCGTGCTGAAAAACGCCGCCCCACAGCCCCAGCGGCGCGCCCTCCGGCAGCCGCCGCAGCAGGGCGGAAACCGTATTCGCAAAAAGCGACGCCTGCCGGTCGATGATTCTCATTGCCGCGGCGTCTCCGGATCCGGCGCAGGCGAACAGCACCGGACAAAACGACGCGATCTCGCTGCGCTCCGGCGTCGGATCGTAAAAAAGCCCGATCAGGTCTTCCATCGCAGACAGTTTATAGTATTCAAACGCGGCTTTCGTGAGCATGGTGGCTTCTGCACTGCCTTCATAGCCGCTCACGGCCGCCCGCAGCGCGTCCACCGCCATGCGGTAACCGGAACCCTCGTCTCCCAGCAGCCAGCCCCAGCCGCCGGTGTGCAGCAGGGTTCCGTCCGGCAGCCGCCCGGCAACCATCGACCCGGTACCGCAAACCGCAAACGCGGCGGCGCCCTCCGTTTCCATGGCCTCCAGCCCGATCATCACGTCGCTGTCCATAGCAACGGTATCACATTTGACAATTCCCCCGCAAAATGCTTCCGTAAGGGCTTCCGGCGCCCGGTCCGACAAGGCGGAAAGCCCGATAAAGGCCGCCCGCAGCGGCAGCGGCCCCGTTTGCAGGAATAAACCGTCCAACGTCTCTTTTAAATGCAGTCTGGCGGTTTCCATGCCCACTGCCTGATAATTGATTTCCCTGCCGACGAACGAGGCAAGCGGCCGCAGCGTTTCGTCGCACAGCAGCGCCGTGGTTTTTGTGCCGCCGCCGTCAATTCCAAGATAATACCGCATATCCCGCTCCTCTTCTTACGTCCGGATCCCGAAGGCGACGTCGCCGGGCGTTTCATCAAGCCGTTCAAAACCGTATTTTTTATAAAAGCTCTGCCCCACGCGGTTCTGACCGCCCACCGTGAGCATCACGCCCGGCACGTTTTTCTCTTTCAGATGGGCGCGGAGCGTATCCACCAGCCGGTGCCCCAGCCCCATACGCTGGTATTCCGGCAACAGGTCAATATGTAAATGCGCCGGATACAGCGCTTTGAATTTTTCCTGCAGCAGGGTCGAATTCACGGCGTCCTCCCGGCGTTCCGGATCCTCCGCCGGGATACGGGGCACGTATTCCCGCAGGAACACAGGCCGGAACCTGTCATAATTTTCCGTACAGATGATATATCCCACGGCGCGGTTCTCGTCGTTTACCGCGACAAAACAGTTTTCCGGCTCCTTTTCGATATAATAATCACAGTAGGTCGTGAGGATAAAATGACAGCCGCGCGCGTCCATGTCGCAGGGACCCTCGCTGTTGAGGCAAATAAAACGCACGTCCTCTTTATCCCCGGGCTCGTATGGTCTGATCCGCATG
>CACZOP010000154.1 GCA_902782845.1 Oscillospiraceae bacterium
GGGGTCGATCTCCATTCCCCGCCGCCGCGCCGTTTCGCAGAACGCCGCCAGCGTGTGCGGATAGGTATCATACAGCGTCCCGTCAAAATCCCAGATATAATTTTTGATGGACATCCCGCATTCCTTTCTTTTTACTGCGAATCGGATTTACCGACGTTTACCTCATCGTTGGAATAATAATCAAAGCGAAGGATTAGGTCATAAAGTTTTGTTTCCGCAGCAACCCGTTCGGTTTCAAAAAAGATAGTAAAATCGTCGTCCGTTTTGTTTTCGTCATCGAGCAGCGTGTAGCGGGTGGAAAACGCCGTTCCTTCGGCAAGGGCGGCGGCGTAGGCGTCGGTCCGGCCGGTCATATCCGTAAAGTATTCCACATAGGGCGTTCCGGCGTCGGTCCGGTGATAAGTCCCGTCGTCGGTAATGATCTTCAAAAAATCAGAGTAGTGGTTCGAAACCGCGGCGTGCACGGCGGCACAAAGCTGTTTCGCGTCGTCCAACCGTTCCCAGGGCACGTCCGACAGGATCAGCGTGACCACCTTCCCGTCGTCCCGGAAAAAGAGGTCCAACCGGGCGCCGTCCAAATAAAGATCGGCGGTATAACGCTCGGTATCCGTTTTTTTATCATATTCCACGTCCGAAAAGCCGTCCACGTCCCAAAACGCGTCGCAGCCGAGGCGTTCGCTGGTGAGGATCACCGCCGGGCGGAAGGTATCGAAATCATTCAGCGCCGGACCGGAGGTCGCCCCGTTTTTCAGCAATAAAACAACGCCCGCGCCGAGCAAGAGCAGCAGAACGCAGGCAAGCGGGATCGCCCACAGAGCGGTCCGTTTTTTTGCCCGGGGAACGGGAATTTCGGTTTTTCGGTCAAACGACGTCATGCAGTGGAGGCAGAAGCGGGCGTTTTCCTGCACCGCCGCCCCGCACACCGGGCAGACGCCGTTTTGCGTTTGATTCACCCCAGTGTTTCTCCTGTGTATTCATATAACAGCTCGTTGACGGCGGGCACGTCCAGCTTTTTCAGCACGCCGTAGATCATCACGCAGTCAAAGGGCTCTTTTGCGTAGAGCATGGGATAGCCCGTGCGTTTTAAGAGCGTTTGTGTTTCCTCCAGCGTCAGCCGCATCGCCAGCGTGAGGCTGAGCACCTTATTGCGGGAGGGATGCAGCCGCACGCCGGAAAAGATCTGATAGGCGTAGACCTCGCTCATTTGCGACCGCTCTACCACCCTTGCCTTTTCCAGCCCTTTGTCTGTCAACAGTGCCGACAAAGCGGAGGAAAGCGACAGGCTTTGCAGCGCCCCGGCGTTTTCTTCATAAAAACGGTGAAAATCCGAAAAGCCCTCCAGCTCCGCCAGCAGCGCCGACGTATCCTTCCGCATGGCCCTCACCTCCGTTCGCCGCCTATTATTGTACAATAAGTAAAAAGAAAATGTCAATATGCTGCGGGCATAGGACTTTTACTTTTCTTTATGATATGATAGAATAAAAAAACCGTCCGCGCAAAAGGCGGACGGACGCAGCCGCTCATTTTTCCGGATCCGTTCTGTGCTGCAGTGCATACCGGCAGCACTGCACCACCACCTGATTGAAGGACGTGTCGTTCTGATCCGCAAGCGTTTGCAGCTGATCGATCAATTCATCCGGCATCCGGATGGTTTTATTGGATTTGGTCTGTTTTTTCACGGAAAATTTTTCGGCGCCCATAGCATCCCTCCGCTGTCTGTAGTTTGTCTTTTCTATATTTTATTGCAAATTTTCTTTATATTATATAAGTAAATTTTTCTTGCAATTTTACTTGCTTTTTTATATAATAAAAAAAGCCGAAAACCGTCGGCGAGAAACATAAAACAAAGGAGACGCACGTCATGCTATGTAACTCATGCGGAAAAGAGTTTTCCGAAAGTTTCCGTTTTTGTCCCTTTTGCGGTGCGGCCGCCGCAACGCCGGAACCGGCAGCACAGGAAGCGCCAGCCTTTACACCTCCTGCTGACGATCAGGCAGGTTACGCACAGGCGCAGACCGCACAACAGGCAACCGCGGCGCAAACTGCGGCTCCGCCCGCCAAAAAGAACAATCAAAAGTTTTTCATCATTCTGTCCGTTGCGGCGGTGGCGCTGATTGCATTGCTTATCGTGTTGATCACTGCGTTCGGCAACAAATCAAAATTCAGTTCAAAAGAGGAAATGCAGATTTTTCTGGAAGGCGTGTGGGAAAGCCATACATATGAAAAAACGCTTTATCTTGTTTTTCACGACGGAAAACTGTGGGACGTTTACGATGCGTCTTATGATCTGGTGGCATCCGCAAAAAAGTATCAAGAGCCGACCTATGAATCCGCAGTTGCCGGAGTTATGTGGGAATGGCCGAAATATGAACCGGGCAAAGGAAAAATTACGCAGGAACATAATCCATATCCCATTTATATCATGAAAAACGGTACGTTAAAACAGCGCAAGGCGATCTATGTAAAATCCTGCGACAGCGTTTTCAGCTTTGAAAGCTTCATTTCGGCGTTCAACGATGCGTGGAAAAAGGAGAATCAGGAGCAAAAAGAAGCATCCGGTTCGGGTCAGAATAGCAGCAACACACTAACTTCGGAACAACAGACCAAAGGAAACACAAAAAGCGACAATGTTTCCCTCTTTTCCCAGATGGCAGGTACCTGGATCGCCCTGTCGTCCAGAATATTTGTCAGTGAAAACAACCAGCCGATAGAATACAAAGCCGCGAATTTCGAGATCGACAGCAGCGGCAGAATCTCGTTTATGCTCAGCAACTTTGATCTTTCGGATAAAACGGATATGCTTTCAAAAGCCTCTATCGTTGATAAGGGGAACGGCATATACACGGTAGACGGAACGACTTTACCGATCGGTATTACCTATCATACCAAATTGGACGAGCTGACCTTCTGGGTGCAATATGAAGGGAAAGTGTATTTTATGGAGATGAGCAGAAGCCATTAAAAGCCGGGAAAACAAAGTATCATAAAACAAAAAAGGATCGCTCAAAACGGGCGGTCCTTTCTGTTTGCGTGTTTATTTCATTGAAAACCAAAGTGATAAATCGGAATGATCGCTATAACCTTTTCATCAATTCCTCCGCCGATTGAAAGCGCATTTCGGGGCTGACGGCGGTACATTTGAGCACCAGCTTTCCCATTTTGCCGGGGGCGAGGCGGACGCTGGGGTGCTCGCGGGTGAGCATCACGTTCAGCAGTACGCCCAGAGCGTAGATATCGGACCGCGGGTCGCTTTGGGCAAGGCCCTGCTGCTCCGGCGGCGCGTAGCCAAGCGTCCCCAGCACGCGGGTGTCCCGCCCGGCGGGCGACAGGGCGCGGGCGATGTCAAAATCGATGAGCTTGACCGCGCCGCTTACCTCCACCACCACGTTTTCGGGCTTTACGTCCCGGTGAACGCAGCCGTTTTGATGCAGGAACGACAGCGCCGCGCACACACCGAAAAGCACTCGTTTCGCGCCGCGGGGGGTATAGGGCCCCGTTTCGAGCACCTCGGCAACGGTCACGCCGTCGATGTATTCCTCCAACACAACAAAAGCATCCGACAGAGCGACGGTATCGTAGACCAGCGGGAGGTTCGGGTGCGATACCGTTTGCAGCAGGCGGTACACCGGCTTCTCTTCCGTGAACCGCCGCAGCACCAGCTTTTTATGCAGCGCTTTATGCCGCAGCAGGTAGGAGGCCGCCTCCGGCTTGTTTGACAACGCGCGCAGCAGATCACAGTCCGCCCGGATCATGTCAAAATAAGCGGCAAAATCCATACGCTGCTCCTTCCCCGCGATATTGCCCGGGGCTTATTCCTTCGCTTCCTCCGGCAACGCGGCCGGTTCGCTTTCGCTTTCGTTTTCCGCTTCGCGGCTTTTGATGTATTTCGTCCATTTAATATAGCCGTAGGTGGTGTTGGTAAAGTAGCCGATCTTCAGCACCAGCAGCACGAACTGGCCGGCGAGGATGTTCATGGCGGCCTCCAGCGCCGCCTCGATATACCAGGCGATCCACTGCTCGCGGAAGCGGAAGAGGATAAACAGGCCGTTGGCGACGCCCACCGCGGTGGCGCAGGCGTCCATATAGCAGACGATGACTTCAACCGTGCGGTTTTTGAAGAAATCGGAGCCCAGATCCAGCGTGGTGAGGAAGTAGCCGATCCCCACGGTCCAGATCACGATGCCTGCGATGATCAGCGCTTCCTGCCAGCCCTTGAGGGTGCGGACCTGCGTCAGTTCCTCCTCCTTGCGGTCGGGATGCCGGTGCCAGTTCACAAAGCTGATGATATCGCAGGGCAGCCAGAAGAAAAGTGTGGAAGCGAGGGTGGCGAAGCGGTACATCAGCACCAGGCAGATGGCGATTTCGGTGAGCTCCACAAACACGGAAACAATAAAATTCCACTTGCTCTGCTTGGAAATGAGCAGCTCGCAGAGCAGATTCAAAAAGGTGTCCGCCAGATACAACGCCATAATGATGATGCCGTTCACCCCGTTGGCGGATTCCTCCGGCGCGATCAGCGAAACAACGGACGCCACCACCATGATGGAGATGAACCAGAGCTGCTCGTAATTGGTGAAGTGCTTCCCGAAAAAGTACATCACAAACAAAGCGATCGTGGAAAGCAGGCAGGCCATGGCAATGCTGAACACGTCGGACATTTCGTCCGTATAGACGGCGCGTTTTGCCTTTTTAAGCTCTTTTTCGTTGGCCTCATGGTCAAAGGTCAGGAAATGCGTCCCTTCCTCATATACATAGGCGGTGATCACAGCGTCCCGGGGCAGCGCTTCATACTCTTCGGGCGTATAATCCACCGTCAGATAATAATTGCCGTCCATATAGGTCACGGGATAACGCTTGAGATCCTCGTCCGGCTCTTCTTCCCAGGTAGAACGCGGCAGCGTAACGGTATAGCCTTCGGAAACAGGCTGTTTTACCCCCCTGCCAACCTCCACCCCGGAAGAAATCAGAAGAAAAACGGAGATCGCCGCAAGGATCACCGCAACTGTTATTTTTATGCGCATCGCGATTTTTGAATTCATAAAGCCCTGATTTGTCATAACGAAACCAATCCTTTCTCATGCAGCTTTTGCAGCGACATTAAAACGCCCAGTTTTGCATGATGCCACGTAAGCCCTCCCTGAAAATACACGGCGTAGGGCTCCCGGATGGGACCGTCGGCGGAGAGCTCGATAGAGGAGCCCTGCACAAAGGCGCCCGCCGCCATGATGACCTCGTCGCCGTAGCCCGGGATGGGGCAGGGCACGGGGGTCACATAGCTGTCCACCGGCGCCGCCGCCTGAATACCCTCGCAGAAAGCGCACATGGCTTCTTTGGAACCCAACGCGATACTCTGGATGATGTCGTGGCGGTCTTCGTCCCCGCCGGGCACCACAGGGAACCCGAGCTGCTCATAGAGCTTTGCGGCAAAGATCGCGCCCTTGAGCGCCCCCGCCACCACGTTGGGAGCGAGGAAAAATCCCTGATAGAGGCTGCCCATCACCGTGAGGCTCGCCCCCACGTCCTGCCCCACGCCCGGGGCGGAAAGCCGGTAATGGCAGCGGTCGATGCATTTTTTGGTTCCCGCGATATAACCGCCGGTGGGCGCAAGTCCCCCGCCGGGGTTTTTGATGAGGGAGCCTACGATCATGTCCGCCCCCACGTCGGAGGGCTCGACGGTTTCCACAAATTCGCCGTAGCAGTTGTCCACCATCACGGTGACGTCGGGCTTTACGCTTTTTATAAAAGCGATCAACTCCCCGATCTGCTTCACCGAGAAGGTGGGGCGCATCTGATAGCCCTTGGAGCGCTGGATGGTAACGAGCTTCGTTTTCCCGTTGACGGCTTTTCTGATATTCTCATAATCAAAGGTCCCGTCGGGCAGCAGATCCACCTGCCGGTAGATCACGCCGTATTCTTTTAAGGAACAGGCGCTTTCCCGGATACCGATGACCTCCTCCAGCGTATCGTAGGGCTTGCCCACGGGCGAAAGCAGCTCGTCCCCCGGCAGCAGATTCGCCGAAAGCGCCACCGCCAGCGCATGGGTCCCGCAGGTCACGTGAGGACGCACCAGCGCCGCCTCGGTGTGAAAACAGGAGGCATACACCGCTTCCAGCGTATCCCTGCCCTTGTCGTCGTGGCCGTAGCCGTTGGTGCCAGTAAGGCAGCCCGCGTCCACCCGGTGCTCCTGCATAGCCAGCAGCACCTTCGTCTGATTATATTCCGCCGTCTCGTCAATCGTGCGAAAACGCGCCTCCAGCGAGGAGAGCGTGCGCTCCCCCAGATCCAGCACAGGGTCCGAAAGTCCCATGCGATAACATAAATCTCTGTTCATACCGATCTCCGATGATCCTGCAGTTTTCGTTCTGTTATTCTGCCGTTTCTTTATCGCCGCTTTTTGCCACGTCAAACCAGAAACGCACGCCGCCCTCCACGTTTTCCACGCCGTAGTCCATCCCGTGCAGCTGCTGGATGGCGGCGACGATGGCAAGTCCCAGACCGAAACGCCCCTGCGAACGGGAAAGGGATTTGTCCGCCCGGTAGAAGGAGGTCCAGATCTTGTCGATATCCTTATCCTGAATGTGTTTTCCGGTATTGTAAATATAAACCCGGTAACGGTCGCCCAGATCCTCGCTGCTCGCGACGATTTTCTTTTCGCCGTCGGCGTGAGAAACGGCGTTGGACAGATAATTGTTTACCACCGACGACAGAATCAGACGGTCGCCGTTGCCGCGCCAGGCGGCGGGCACGTTGTTGGTCCAGGATATATCCTGCTCCGCAAGGATCGTCCCGTTGCGGTCGAACCAGTCCTGCGTGAGCTCGTAAAGCGCGAAATCTTCCCGGATGGGCTCGTAGGCGCCGGAGGAATACTTGGTGATTTCCAGCAGCTTCATGATCATCGCGTTCATCCTGCCGGCTTCCTCGGCGATCACGTCGCAATAGTTATCCGCCGCTTCGGCGTTGCCGGACGCGTAAAACATTTTCGCGCCCTCGGCATAGCCCTGAATGATGGCGATAGGCGTTTTCAGCTCGTGGGAGATCCCCGAAATAAAGGTCTGCCGCAAATTGTCGATGGTCCGCTCGTTTTCGATGTCCTCCTGCAGCTGCCGGTTTTTATCCTGC
This sequence comes from Oscillospiraceae bacterium, assembly GCA_902782845.1. Taxonomy (GTDB): domain Bacteria; phylum Bacillota; class Clostridia; order Oscillospirales; family Acutalibacteraceae; genus RUG806. The sequence goes on from CACZOP010000154.1 coordinate 7,120, forward strand.
AGATCGGTCAGCGACCGGTCAAGCGCGTCCGAGAGCTGGTTGATACTCTGCGCCAGCTCCGTGATCTCCAGCATCCGGGTGGGCGGACAGCGCTCGGAGAAATTGAGCTGCGCCATATTGTCGGTGATGGTACACATGGTTTTGATCGGCTGTGTCAGACGTTTGATATAAACCGAAAACACCAGCAGCGCAACGATCAGCACCAGCATGATGATAACAAAGGACACCACAAAGTCGATCTTGCTGGTGGAGGTGAGCTGGCTGACCTGCATACAGATCTCCACCCGCTCGCCGCCGGGAAGGAACTGGTAGCAATTCAAAAACTGCACTTTGGAGTTGAGCTGTTCGCTTTCAAGGATCTGAAATCCCTTCGCGCCCTTCATTTCCTCGCCGAATTTCAGCGTGTAATTGTTCCTGTAGGCGGCGTCCACCGTTTTTGCAGCCGACAGATCGTGGGGCAGCTCCTCCAGCAGGGCGCGGGAGGAATACACGAATCGCCCATCCGCCGTATAGATCTCTACGGTGGAATCCACTTTTTTCTCAACGTCCTTCAGGGTCTCGAAGAATTCCGGCGTCCCGTAGGAGGAATTGACCTCCTCCGTCGCAAGCCAGAGCCTGGTGCCGGGGGACAGATAATAAGCCCATTCCGGCAGCAGATAATAGGCCAGAATGGGAATCAAAACAGTGAGGAGCATGATAAAAACAATGCCCCCCATGATCCTTGTACGAATATTCCGTTGTTTCGCTTCTTTTTTCATCTATTGTCCCGCTTTTATTTTTCCGGTTTGGACACGTCCAGCTTATAGCCGGTGCCGTAGATCGTTTTGATGTGGCTCGTGCCCCAGTCGCCGAGCTTTGTACGCAGACGCGCCACGTGGGAATCCACGGTACGCACGTCGCCGTCAAAGTCGTAGCCCCAGATATCGTCCAGCAGATTCTCACGCGAAAACACGCGTCCCGGCGCGGACAGCAGTTTTTGCAGGATGCTGTATTCCTTGAGCGTCAGGCTGATGCTCCTGCCCTCCAGCCATACCTCATGGGCAAACGCGTCCAGCCGCAGATCATCCACCGCCAGAACGTTCCCGCCGGAACCGGCGCCTTCCCGCCGCCGCAACAGCGCCGCCACGCGCTTCATCAGCACCGAAGGGCTGCAGGGCTTGGTCACGTAATCGTCCGCGCCGGCGTCGAACGCCGTGAGCTGATCGTATTCGAGGCTGCGTGCCGTGAGCATGATGATGGGCACGTCGGAGGTTTCGCGGATCTTGCGCGTTACCGTCCAACCGTCCATGTTGGGCATCATAATGTCCAGAATCAGCAGCGCCGTATCGGGGTTTTCTTCCCAGAGCCGCAGCGCCACGTCGCCGTCGTCCGCGCAAAGAGGCTCATACCCTTCGGCGGTCAGAAAATCGCTGACAAGCCGGCGGATCAATTCCTCATCGTCGGCTACAATTATTTTTTTCATAAGGTTCCTTCTTTCTGCGGTGTGCCGCAAATGGTGGAAAACGCCGAAACAAACGGCTTTTCCTTTGATTCGGCGGTGTGCCGCCGTGCTTCAGACGCTCAACCATCAAGAGAACATGCGATATTCTCAGCGCAGAAGCTGCTTCAGCTTTTCATTTTTCAGGATCGCAAAGAACAACGCGGTCCCGAGGATAAACACAACCACGATCTCGCCGAACGCGACTGAAGCGCCGTTGATGAGATACGCGTGCCAGAACGTATCGTCCGTGGTGAAATACGCGATCTCGGCGCCGACGATCAGACCGTTGAAGATCACCGGGCTCAAAAAAGACAACAGAGGATACCGCTTGATACACAGATTCCGCGCCGCGTAGGTCACAAGGCAGGCAAGCAGCGTTGCGATCGGTCCCAAGACCATATCGATGGGATCCACCGTACTGAGGATATTTGCGAGCACACAGCCGACGGTGAGCCCCGGAATCGAAGCCGGGCAGAAGATCGGCAGGATCGTCAGCGCTTCCGAGATCCGAAATTGTATCGGTCCGTAGGCAATCGGAGCGACCGCATAGGTCAGAACCGCGTACAGGGCCGCAATAACGGCCGTTTTTGCAAGGTATTCTGTTTTCTTTTTCATGTTTTTACTCCCGTAGTTTTGTTTTATGTCAGGATGGTTTCGAACTGACAGAAGAGAAATCGTTCCCTTCAAAATATTATTATAGCATTTGCGTCTTCGTTCGTCAATTCAAAATAATGAAATTCCGAAGAAAAAACGATCCCGGAAGACTCCGGGACCGTTTGTATTCTGCGGTTTTCTTTGAGATCCGCGCCGGAACGTACAGAGAAAACGGCCGACGTCAGATCATTCTTAACCGAAAAGGTTCTTGAAGAAGTAGAGGATGCGGTGGATAAGGCCGACGAGCACGCCCGGGAAGCCGGAGTGGGTGCCGTGGCAGTAGGGGCAGAGCCCGGAGGGCGTTACGTCCGCGCTGCAGGCGTCGCACTTGTAGTCGCCGTCGGCGTCCACGTGATCGGTTTTTGCGATGGAACCGACCTCAGAATAATCGCAGACCGTGCAGGTGCGGTGACGGGAGCCCGTTTCGGAGCAGGTCGCCTCGCGATCGGTGACCCAAGCGCCGAAGGTGTGGCCCTTTGCGCTGCCGTTGTTGAAGGTATGGTTCGCGTTATTCTCTACGGCGCCGCACACGGAGCAGGAGTAATAATACGCGGCGGGAGCGGTGCAGGTGGCGTCGCTCTTCTTCGCTTCCTCCTTCACCGTCTGCATGGTGTAATTATGGTTGCCGGTGGGCTGGATGGGCGTATTGAGGCTTCCGGTCGCGGTGCACTTGCGGCACTGCTCATGTTTTTCGCCGGCAGCCGCGCAGGTCGGCTCCCGATCGACCACCCAGTAGAAATCGTGGCCGGCAGGTTCACCGTAAACGAAGGTCTCGGTTCCCTTTTCTCCGCACTTCGCGCAGGATTTATAATATACCGCGGCTTCGGTACAGTTTGCGGCCTTCTGGAGGTATTTGCTCTCCGCAACCTGAGCGGTAAACTCATGTCCGCTGAAGTGGACGACGAGATCGGCGTCGTTCTCGATCGGCGTTTCGGCGTTCTGATCCGCAAATCTCTGCTGACAAACGCTGCAGGTCCAATAGGCAATGCTGCCGTCCGCGGTGCAGGTTACGGGCACTGCTTCGGTTTTAACCAGCGCGTGGACGCCGGTGGGCCCCTGAACCGTATCATCCATGGAGATCTCGTTCGTGCACTGCCGATCGGAGAAGATCATCGGGCAGCGCTCACAGGTATAATACGCATAGGTGCCGGAAGCGATACAGGTGGCGGGATCCGCCGGATGCAGAACAGGCGCGTGGCCCTTCGCATTGACAGTGGGGATTGCCGTAATCCTGTTCTGTCCGTTCTCATCGCTGAACATTCTGTTACAGGAGCTGCAGGTCCAGTAAGCGTCCCATCCGCCCTCGGTGCAGGTGGCCGCTTTCGCGTTGGTCTTGCTCAGGTTGTGCGGCAAAATGCTGCCCTCGGTATAGGTGTTTTCCCCTTTGGCGCTGCAGTTGGCGCAGCAATAATAATACACGGCGGGGAACAGACAGGTGGCGGAGCTCTTCAGATAATCGTCGGAGATTACCTTTCTGGTAAAGCTGTGCGCGCCGGCAGGAATCACTTCTGTCTTTTGGCGGGGACACCAGTTGCACTGATACTGCATTTCACCGGCGTCGGTGCAGGAAACGGGCGCAGTGATCACCGTGCCGTCGTCCCACGAATGGTCCTCAAGCGCATACTGCGAGGTGAGCGTCCGGTTGCCGTTGATATGCTCATAGCTGCCGTCCCAACCGGTAAACGCCAGATGCTGCGTATCGCTGTAATTGACATATTCGTCCACCTCCGGCACGTCCCCGATATCCACGGAACCGCCGAGAGCGATATCGGTTACCTCGCCAAGCGTTTCGCCGGAAAGGCCGTCCACAAAGGTCACCGTATAAGTGGGGGGCACGGCGGGACCGATATTGATTTCATAATCATCGGAAATGCCGGTAATGCGATACTCACGGTTCATAGAACTGGAGGAATGCGGCTGAAGCTCCACCGTTCCGGTGTTGCAGGTAAGCACCGGCTCGCAATTATACAGGAGGGAAGGCAGCTTGAGTTTGATTATAACCGTGTCCGTATATTTCGCGGTCGTCTCCGGTTCTTTCTGGATCGAATAGTTGTCGGTGTCCGCATGCGTAAATCCCGTGAGCGAATACACTTTTTCATTCCATTTTGCATAGAGCGTTATGTTAGAACCGGGTTTATATGCGCCGCCGCCGTTCCCTGCAATGTAATTGACGTTGCAGCTCGGATCGGTATACCACGCGTCAAAATCGTAGCCCTCTTTCACCGGAGTCGGCAGCGTTACGGAGGTATCGCGCCAGCTCGCGTAAAGATCGACCTGTCCATTCTCTTCTGTGGTGAGCCCCTGAACGCTCTGCCGGTCCGCATAGACCACCGTTCCGTAAAGGTTCGTCGCCCAGCCGTTGAAGACCGAAACCGCGTTCTCGTGCTTTACGGCGTTGCCGTCGGTTGCGCCGTTATACTCGTAGGTCACGGTAAACTCCCGGGTAAAGCCGTTGGCGCTCAGGTTTCTGGCAGCGTCCACGGGCAGCCGCTGGCTTGTCATTGCGCCGCCGGTATTGCCTGCGCCGTTGAAGTTTACGGTGTAAGCGCGGGTCACGATGCTGTTCAGCGCGTTGTTCAGCGCCGTGGTCTTGCTCTGAATTTCAGAAACCGGAACGGTCGCGCACTTGTAAGCATTCCCGTTATAGATATTCCAAACGGACTGCGCGGCAGCCCTTGCCGTCACCAGCGCCTGCCAGCTTGCGGCGGTGCAGGTACCTTCGTTCACGGTTCCCGCTTCGTCGATGGCCGCTTTCAAAGCAAGCACATAGGTGGTAACGTCCGTAAACACGCTGTAATTGCCGTAATGCAGCCACAGGTATTTTCCGCCGGCGCCGCGGTTGAAGTCGGAAACCTCGCCGGTGTCATCGCGCTCCGCAGTGAGGAAGTAGCTCTCCCACTTGGCGGCGTCGTTGTTGCCCTCGCCGGAACGGAATTCCGTGATAGGCAGACCGTAGGCGGGATTGTTGGTCTTATACAGGTAGATATAGTCGGAGCCGCTGCCGCGATCCTCGTTAAAGTCCACGTCGGAGCCCAACGTAAAAGGAACGCTTTGCCCGTTCACGTTAAAATTATACGTTCCGGGCGTGCCGGAGGAGTGCTTCATCCGGATATAGGTGCCCCAGACCTCGTTGATATTGGTGGTGGTGCCGTAGGCGATATAGATATAGTTATATTTCTTAAAGATGTTGCTGCCCATACCGTCCAGCCAGTCCTGCCCCAGAAGATTGGGGTTCTGGTCGTTGATCGCGTTGTTCTTTGCCTTATCCTTATCCTTATCGTAGCCCACATGGATGGATTTGATAAAACTGGTGCCTTCGGGATAGTAATAATAGTGCCCGGGCACATAGTTGGAACTGTTGCGGTTGGTGCCCACCGCGGCGTTTGCCTGCTGCAGCACCACCGAGAACAGCGGCGCAAACGAAAGCGCAAGCAGAAGCGAGAGCGCCAGCGCCAGCGCTTTTCTGGTTTTACCAGCGTGTGTCATTATGACATACCTCCTGTTTTTCTTTCTGGAAACATAAAAATGTATGCTTTGATACATATACATTTTATCAAAATTGCTTTACAATTGCAACAAAAAAAAGTAAAAAATTGTTCACAAAAATTTTGCATCCTGCTTGTTTAAAACAGCAGGACGCGCTTACATCGGTTGTTTTTTGTTTTTATGCGCGGATGCCGTCGTAGTCTCTCTGCACGGCGGCATAGCTTTCCGGCGTTCCGATATCGAATCGTTTTCCGGGCATTTCCATCGCGTAAACCGTGCCGTGCCGGCACATCCATGCCACAAGACTGCCGGGCGCGTCGGTGCCGCAGCCGTCCGCGATCGCCTCCGGGATCCTGCGGGCGTCCGCCTTCGTGTAGTAATAAAACGGCGGAACGGACCAGTGGGATTTCGGCGCCGCGGGTTTTTCTTCCAACGAGAGCAGCCGGTCGTTTTCGCCCGGCTCCGCCACGCCGGTTCTGCGCAACCGATTTTCATCCGGTTCGTAATAGCGCATGACGCAGGACGCGCCCTTTCGGGCGGCATAATCAAGCAGCCGCCGCAGGCTGAAATCCAAAACGTTATCCCCCGCGATCACAAACAGGTCGTCGTCCAGCGAAAGACGTTCGATCGCAAGCTGCAGATCCTTCACCGCGCCCAGCCGCGTTTCATTTGTTTCGGTGCCGTCGTCGATCACCGTGATTTTTTGTTCCTTCGTTTTTGACCACGCCTCGAACTGCGCCGCAAATTTATGGTTGCTGATCAAAATGAAACGATCCACGACGCCGGCGGCGGCGATATCGTCCACCAGCCAGTCGAGGATTGTTTTTTCCCCCACTTGCAGCAGGGGCTTGGGGAAATTCTCCGTGAGCGGATACAGCCGGGTGGCATAGCCCGCCGCAAGTATCAGACAGATCATCGTTTTACCTCTGCTTCGATTGCGCCGACGCCGTCCGCCGTATGGCAGACGTAGGCGGAATATCGGTCTTTGAGGGCAGGGAACGCTTTCAGATAAGCCTCCCCCACCGTTTTGCGGACAGATTCCTCAAACGCGGGATCCACCAGCGCCATACAGCAGCCCTTGAAGCCCGCGCCCGAAAACCTGCCGCCGTAGATTCCGTCGGTCCCCGTCATCAGCTCATAGAGCTTTATGAGCTCCGGAGAACCGGTCTCCCAGCTTTGGATGCTGCTTTTGCCGCTTTCGAACGAAAGCCTGCCGTAGGTTTCGATATCCCCGGCCCGCCATGCAGCCGCGCCTTTTTCCACCCGGTCGAATTCCGAATACCAGTGCTCGGCGCGCTTCCGCCAGTTTTCCGGAAGTTTCTCCTTATACCGTTCAAAGGTTTCGGGCGGTACGTCCCGCAGCACGGTCTCGCTGAATTTTCCGTATTCCATTCCGGCAAAGGCCTTCAACGCATAGGCGGCGCTTTTGGCTTCGTCCACCCGCATATTATACCGGCTGCCCGCCAGCGTCCGTTCCACCCCGGAGAAAAAGATCATCACTTCCCAGGGCTTCATATCCGGCGACGCCGGGATCAGCTCGAAGCTGTCGTCCAGCGTATCAAGATACAGCATCTGCTCTTTTCTGCAATACGTTTCGCAGCTCTGATCCAGCTTCCCCACCGATACGCCCACGTAATTCGTTTCCGCGTCCTGCGCCGTCCGGATCAGTTCCCCGGGCGACAAAGTGATATCGTTCACCCTGCACAGCGCGGTCAGGAAAGCGATGGTCACGGCGGCGGAGGAAGAAAGCCCACCGATGGGAAGCGTGCCTTCGATCACGCCGCAAAGCCCCATGGAGAGCCTGCGCCGCTTTTTGAGGGCGATGGTGGCGCCGCGGAGATAATCCGCCCAATCGTTTTCTTTTTCCCGCGGGACGGAATCGATATGCCATTGGGCGCGCTTTTCAAACTGCAGCGAACACAGCTCGATCACGCCGTTATGCTTTGGTTTATATGCAAGATAGATCCCCTTATCAATGGCAAAGCCGGTGATCTTGCCCAGATTATGATCGGAATGGGCGCCGATGGGGCAGATCCGATAAGGACAGAACGCGATCCCCTCGGGATCCCGCCGGTAGATCGACTGAAAGAGCGTGTCACAACGCATTCGCAAAAAACCTCGTTTCTCAGTTTTTTCGGTAATCCCGATACCATTCGGCAAAGGCGCCGAGGCCTTCCCGGATCCCGGTTTGCGGACAAAAGCCGAAATCCCGCTCCAGCGCCGCGCTGTCGGCAAAGGTGACCGGCACGTCGCCGGGCTGCATGGGAACCGGCTCCAGATGCGATTCCAGATCAAAGTCCGCAGGCAAAACGTCCGCGCGCATCAGCGCCTCAACCAGCACGGACACAAAATCCATCAGGTTTTCCGGCCTTCCGCCGCCGATATTATAAACCGCATAGGGAGGGACCGGAAGTCCGTCCGCCCCCGTTTTCTTTTCCGGCGCGCCCCGCATCACGCGGATCACGCCCTCCACAACGTCGTCCACATAAGTAAAATCCCGTTTGCAGCTGCCGTAGTTGAAGATCCGGATCGTCTCCCCGCGGCAAAGCTTTTCCGCGGCGGAATAATAAAACATATCCGGCCGCCCCGCAGGCCCGTAGACAGTGAAAAACCGCAAGCCGGTGGCGGGGACGTTATATAGCTTCGCGTAGGCGTGCGCCATCAGCTCGTTGCTCTTTTTTGTTGCAGCATACAGCGAGACCGGATGATCTACCGGGTCCTCCACGGCAAAGGGCACTTTCTGATTCCCGCCGTATACCGAGGAAGAAGAGGCGTAGACCAGGTGCTGCACCCCCGGTTTCCCGCCGTCGTATGAATGACGGCAAAGCTCCAGGATATTGAAGAAACCGATCAGGTTGCTCTCGATATAAACGTCGGGATGGTCGATGGAGTACCGCACGCCGGCCTGCGCCGCCAGATTGACGACAATATCGAAGGCGTAAGTCTCCCCCAGATGCGTCATCAGCGCCTTGTCCGCGATCGAGCCTTTGACAAACTCAAAACGGGAGCCGGAGGTTTTCTGCGCCTCCCGGATCAGACCGAGGCGGTATTCCTTGAGCGCGGGATCATAGTAGGCGTTCATGTCGTCCACCCCCACGATCACCGATCGGTCGCAGTCCCGCAGCAGACGCAGCGCCAGATGGGCGCCGATAAAACCGGCGGCGCCCGTGAGCAGTATTCTTTTGTTGTTCAGTTCCAGCTTTTCCATTATGTTCAGACGCCCGCTCCTTTACAGAGGGATCCTGCCCCCGTTTACAAAAAACGCCGGTCCGCTATCAAACCGACGCTTTGTTTTTCTTTCAGGATACGCCCCGTATCGCGGCGGGACGTATCCCGTTCCGGTTGCAATCAAACACCGTTTTTTCTTATGCTGTTATCCGAAGTAGGAATCAAAGAAATAATACGAATAGTTCTGATTCCCCATTTCAATGGTCATGCTGCCGTTCATCATCGGGACCCCGGCGAGTTTCATATCAAGCGAGAAGGTCTCGGTGGAAGCGATATCAACAACATACACCGCGGCAATGGGCAGCATGGTGACCGCATCCAGATAATAAGTGATTTTACCCTTGCTGGACGCAGCGGTACATTTCATCTCATACTTCATACCGTCTATGTCTTCCGACTGGTTCAGTTCCTGCACAAGCGCGCGCAGATCCTGATCCATGCCTCTCATCAGCGCGGTCTCTTCGGCGGAATCCTTAATGGCGGCGTAATTCTCGTCCTTGAGCGTTACGGTCACCTTGAGCACGCTGCCGATATTCGCCTTTTTGATCTTTTCCGTAAGGTCAAAATCAAAGGACGCGCTTGAATATGCGGATTTGATCTTTACCACGTCCGGGAGCCCGGCAAGGAAATCGATCCCCTCCATCTCCTCTACGGTGAGGCTCTGGATATCCGCTTCGGTCAGTTCGCACACAGTGGATTTGCCGATCCTGTAGAAATTCTGATTGGTGATCGGCCGGTGATCGACATAGCTGCCGTATTCATGCTCGGCGTTGGTCATCTCATCCGCAAACTGCTGGATAATGGTATTCTCATCCAGCTTTTCGCCGGCGAGCGCCGCGGCAGTCTTAGCCGCCAGGGAAATGAAAAACTTATGCTTTGTCACTTTGCCGGAATTCACCGCTTCCGAGAATCCGGTGTAGGTATGTTCTCTTTGCTTTAATTCGTTTACAAGCTTATTAAAGCTGAGCACGGTTTTTCCGCACCGTTCACAAACCAGATCCCGATCCACAAGCATTTTGTCTTCTCCGAAGGAATGACCAAGCGCTTCCTGCGTCTCGGTAACCTTGCCGCCGCAGACCGAACAAATCTGTTCGTAAACCGCCGGTTCGGTACAGGTGGGTTCCTTGTTCTCGGAAACAGCCGTTTTTTCGCCGTAAGCGCAATCTTCCGTTTCCTTCTCGCCGCATGCGCAGGTGCGGACATGCTTGCCGGTCAGAGCGCCGGTTTCGTCCGTTTCGGGCGTCCATTCGCCGAACTTGTGCGAATGCAGGCTCTCAAGGCCGACGGCCGCGCGCAGGATCAGCCGGGCGTCTTCCGCCGTCACTTCGCCGTCTTCCGTAACGTCACAGGCAAAATATTCCCTGCTGTTCTTTTCGAACTTCTCCAGACCGACGGCCTGACGCAGGCACAAACGGGCGTCCTCCGCCGTTATCGCATCATCGCCGCTGACGTCGCCGGCCAGAGCTGCCGCCGCGAAAACGGCAGGCAGCAGACCGAACGTCAAAGCAATACTCAAAACAATTGCAATCGCTCTTTTCAGTTTCATACTTAGATTCTGATCCTTTCTGCTTGGTTATGTCGCCGGGAAGAATCCGGAGAAGAGATAGAAATCTTTCGTGTGATCCGTCACATAGGGATCCACGGTGATGGTACCGCTGGAGATTCCGAGCGTAATGCTCATGGACACATCCTGCGACGTAATGATCTCGGTATCGTACACCGCAGCGATGGGCTCATAGCTCCACCCGTTGTCCCCGTTCTTCGCCTTGAAGTAGTATGTGGCGGTTCCGTTGGAAACAATGCTCTTCAGCGCCATACGGCTGACCATGGAGTAACCGGTATCCTCTTCGCGCTCTTCCATGACGCCGTTTTCGCCGTACTGGTCCGCAATCCCGCGGATATCCTTGCCGCAGAATTTCTGCAGAGCGGTCATATCGTTCGCGCCGACGCCGCTGATACCGCCGGCGGGCCTGTAGGTCTCCTTCTTCACGGTGACCGTCACCGCGATCACATCGCCGGATACGGAGATATTGCGGTATCTGGAAATATCATAGGTGCCGCCGTTCGTTGCAGTAAAGCTGTCCGGGATGGAAGCAAGGATCTGGTTGGAATTGAAGCCGTTGAGCTTCTCGACCGTTACAGTGGCGTCGCCATTCTCCAACATGCTCACGACATCCTGATTGTTTTTGATCGGAAGGAAGGTACGGATCCATCCGGTGGGATACAGCGGGCTGTAGGTGGTTTCGCTCTTCTTCATCTCGGAATCGAACTGGCTCTTCACGTCCGGAAGAATATTCACTACGCCGGTGGACTTGAACCGGTTATAGTTGGAAACCGTGGTCGACTGCCCGAAGGTGGCGACCGTGTGGCCGTAGTTGTAATTCTGCGTACCGGCCAGCTTCATGGAATTGACCAACGTATTATAGGTGCCGAGCATGTTCGGATTCTTTGCATTACAACGGCTGCAGTAGAACCCGCTCGCGTTGTCGTTCAGAATATTGCCGGGGATAGTGAAGTCATGGCCGAGCGCCGGAGAAACGACCGTCAGACCGCTCATCACCGTATTGCACTGCGTGCAGCGGGTACCGGCGGTGCGCGCGGGCTCGATGCAGGTGGCGTCGGAAGCGGCAACGTTCACCACAGTGGAAACGCCGTTCTTCATGTGGTTGAACTTTGCCTCTGTCTGCTGCGGTTTCGTATCCATAACGGTGCCGCAGCCGTTGGCGCAGTAGCAGACCTCATTATACAGGCCGTCCACAGTGCAGGTGGTCTGGCGGGAGTAAACGCGTACGTAATTGCCGTTGTCCTTGTGTCCGAGCGCCGGGAGCACGGTATCGCTGAGGGTGATCTGCTGTGTGGCGGCGGCGTCGCTGAACAGCCGGCCGCAGTTGTTGCAGACGTAATACTTGATATTGCCGTCCGCAGTACAGGTAGCCGCCTTGTATTCGACGGTATAGGTGCTGTGGGGCAACGGATCCACACGGTGGTATTCGTTCTGGGCAAGGATCTTTCCGCAGGCGTTGCAGACGGAAGACACGTAGTACTCGCCGTAGGTCGTGCAGGTGGGAGAGATCACACCCGTCATCTTCGACGTGATCTTATCCTCGGGATGCGCGTTGGGCGCCAACGGCTGATCGATCTTTTTATTGATCGAACAACGGCTGCACCGATACGTATACTGTCCTTGTACCGCGCAGGTGGATTCGGAATCCTGCCTGACCAGAACGCTGTAATCGTGGCCCAGAGCGGTGTTCTCCACTGTTTCAGACAAACCGGAATTCGCCCCGCAATTGGTACAAACCTTATAGTATTTTGCGTTATTCGTACAGGTCGGCGCGTTTGCGATATACTGCGGATCCCAGGTGCCGAGCTGATAGTCATGCTCAAGCTTCGTATTCGAATTAAAGGGCGTTGCGGTCGTTGAGAAATCGCCGCAATACTGGCAGGTCCAATAATACTGATAATAAGCGCCGCAGGCAGTGCCCGGAACAAGACGGTCAGGCGTTTCCTGCTTTGTGACAAACGAATGGTTGCCGGGGATAATGAGCGTTGTGAGATCCGTTACTTCATCTGTGTAGTTCGCGTCACGGAAGTATTTTCCGCAAACGTCGCAATAATAATGATCGAATTTGTAGCCGGGCTTCATGCAATTACCCTTGGATCTGGCCCGTACTTTTTCCGTCTTGTGGTGCGCTCCCGTGGCAGGGATCACCGTTTGCGGGGTGATCGTTGCGCCGCAAACGGAGCAGTGGCTGCCGTCGGTGAGGCCGGGATAGCCGCAGTTGGCGGCATAGCCGGCGTCCGCCACAGGCGTATGCGCCGTCATCGGGGTTTCGCTGCCGGGCGTGATGACGTGTTCGCAGTACGCGCAGCAGATATCGCCGGAATACCCCTTCTGCGAGCAGGTGGCCGCGCGCGCTCTCAGGACCGTGGTTGCGATATGACCTTCATCGTTCTCGTTGTCCTTAACAAGCACGTGGTTTGTATAATCGATCTCGGTCGGCACGCCCAACTCAAAGATCGCATCGCAGCCGGCGCAGCAAAGGGCGCCGGTGTTGCCCTGGGAAATACAGGTGGCGGCGATCACGTTTACACGTTTGGTTCCTCCCACGTGGTTCGTGGAATCAACTTCGGTTTCGATCGTTTCGCGGCTGGCTTCGCCCTGACAGACCGTGCAGTAGTACACCTCGTCGTAGGTGGCGGGATCCTTGCAGGTGCCGGGCACACGATTCTCGATCACGGGTTCCGCGGCGGGCGTATGCGGCAGCTTAGCGATCTGTTTTGTTTCCCTGCTGGCCTCTCCGCTGCAGACTGTGCAATAATAAACTTCGTCGTAGCTGCCGAAGGCGGAACACGTGGCGGCAACCTCGTTTTCGACCACCGGCTCCGCGGCAGGCGTATGCGGCAGCTTTTCAATGCTCTTTATGGTTCTGCTGATCTCGCCGCTGCAGACCGCGCAGTAAACCACAGACTGATAAGTCCCCTGCTTGGCGCAGGTCGGATCGACCCTGTTTTCTTCGACAGCCGCCAACGGCGTATGCGCCGCCAGCGCAATGGTCCGCGTTTCACGGCTGATCTCGGCGCCGCAGACTGTACAGTTATACACGCTCACATAGCTGCCTGTTACGGTGCACGTGGAGGGCACCACGTTTTCACGAATCTCTGTGCCGGCGGTATGGGGCAAGGTCGGGAGCACAGCGGGGGTACGGCTGATTTCCTCGCCGCAAACCGCGCAATAAACAACGCTTTCACCGCTGCCGGTTTTGGAGCAGGTCGCTGCGGTCACGTTTTCCAGAACAGCCTCCGACGGCACATGGCCGCCGTCGGCAGTGCAGAGAGTTTTTGCGGAAACAGGATCCGACATGTCGCCCACGAACGTAAGCCCGTTGCCCTTTGTCGCGGCGAGCACCTTGAAAGTATACTCGGTGCCGGCGGAAAGTCCGCTTGCGGTGTAGGCCGCGGAATAAGAGGTGCCGAAATAGGCATAGGTTTGTTTTGCTTCGTTGAGTTTATAGATGTTATACTGTGTGGCGCCGGTCACGGCCGTCCAGGCAAGGCGGATCTGATTCGTGCCCGCTGCTTCGGCGGTAAGATTTTTCGGAACGGCCGGCACGCCCAGCGCTTTCACGATCACC
>CACZOP010000155.1 GCA_902782845.1 Oscillospiraceae bacterium
AAAACGCCCCTTTTCCCCCTGCTGGCGCTTTCCCGCCTGCGGATGGAGGCGGACGGCGAAGGCGTGACCACGCTGGTGGCGGGCGCGGGCTGCCCGCTCGGCTGCGCCTACTGCATCAACAAAACCCTGCTGGCGAAGAAAAAGCCGGAATACGTCACCCCGCAAACGCTCTTTGCGCGCACCCGCATCGACAACCTCTATTTTCAGGCCACCGGCGGGGGGCTCTGCTTCGGCGGCGGCGAAGCGCTGCTGCACGCTGCGTTTATCGCGGCTTTTAAGGAACAGTACGGCGACGCATGGAAGCTGACGGCGGAAACCGCGCTGAACGTGCCGGCTGCGGCTGTGGAAACCGCGGCGGAATGCATGGACGCTTTTATCGTGGACGTAAAGACCATGGACCCGGACGTCTACCGCCGCTATACGGGGCAGGACAACCGGCGGGTCTGCGAGAACCTGCGGCTGCTGGCGGCGTCGGTTCCGCCCGAAAAGGTGCTGCTCCGCGTGCCGCTGATCCCGGGCTACAACGACGAAGCGGATCAACGGAAAAGTGTGGAAGTATTAAAAGAAATGGGGTTTACCCGGTTCGACCTGTTCCGGTACCGGATAAAGAAAAAAGAAAGCTGAAGGATACCGCGTCCCTCAGCTTTTATCATTGCATACGGTCTTATATTTTACCGGTTTTCCGCCTTGTTCAGCGAAAGATCCCGGTTTAACTCCAGCACAAGGTCTGAAAGCAGACGATAATCGGAAGCATCCGGATCAAACGCTTTCGCTTCGATCTCCACCTGCAGCAGCTGCGTTTCGGCGTTGAAGGAGACCGCTCGTATGGCGGTGCTGTCCGTTTCGGGTTCAACCGCTTTCGCGTAGTCTTTCAGATAGACTTTTTCGGGTATCTCCGTCATGTGATCGGTGAGATAAACGATGAAGCTGTCGTCCATGGCATACGCAAAGCCGTACGCCCAGTAGTCTTTTCCGTCGGAGATCACTTCGGAAACAGCCCCTACGGTGTTCAGCTCCTGCGCGTATACCTTCCACGTTTCACCGTAGTCCGTTGTAAAACAGACGCGATATTGCGTTTGCGACATCCCCGCATCGCAGGCCTGCAGGACCATGGCGCAGCCGTTCTCCGAAAACGCGGCGGGAAATTCTCCGAAAGCGTTTTCTTCAAGATATTCCGCCCCGCCCTCCGGGGTAAACTGCGTTTTGTAGCCCTCATGCGCGGCGCAGGAGGCGGAAAGGAACGTGAGCAGCGCCCCGTCCGCGTCCTGAATCAGCGCGGACGCCCCGGCAGGATCTTCGGCCTGCGAGGCGGTTTCCTCCGGGGAAGCGGCGGGAACGGCGGCGTTTTTTGCGCCGCAGGACGACAGTAGGCAGCAGACGGTCAACAAAGCGGCGGCAAACAGCATAAGCTTTCTTTTCATCGGTTCGGTTCTCCTTTATTCAAACGGCTTATTCGTTATCATAATCAAAATGCAGGGAATTGTCAACTGTTCAGGCAAAAAAAACCGACGCTCCCGGGCCTGCAGAAAGCGTCGGCTTCGTCGCTCTTTTTTCCGTTTTCCCGCGTGGGATCACAGACGGTTGATGCGGTCGAGATGCGTGAGATAAAATGCCTTCAGCTCCGGGTGACGGATCGAAAGCCCGCCCATGAACGTCATGTGGTCGCCCCGCATCACGGGCATGATATTCCAGATCCCGGGCTGAACGTCCGCCTCGTCAAATTCCTTCTGGGGCGCGTTGAAGGGCGCCCGGGCGGAAATGAGATTCACAAGGCCGTCGCTCTCCTGCCAGCTTTCATCCAGATAATAGCCCCCGGCCGTTTCGCCGGTGAATTTACCGATCAGCTCCGCGCTGCCCACAAACAGAGGCTCCATGTTGGCTTCGTCGGGGACGTAAACGCCCTCTTCGTTTTTATCGGTGGAGGTGGTGGAGAAAGAGAAGTAGTAAGCGTTCGGCAGGGTGGAAATCTTTTCATTGAGCGCGATGGCGTTGTCGATATACATATCGGGCCCCGCGTAATCCACGTCCAGCCTGCCGTCTTTGACCGGCTGGGTCCCGATGCTGATTATACTCGCCAGAGCCGCGCGCACACCCCCGGTGAGCCCGTTGTTGGTGCGCTGTACCGGTTCGCCTTCTTTTGAGACCGTATAAGCGCTGGTGCCGTTATGGGGCGCGGAAAGCGTGGTGATGGAATAGATCCAGTCCGCTTTTCCGCCGGTAAACAGGCCCGAAATCTCATTGTCGGGCGTGGCGGCGCGCTCCGCTTCACTGCCGTTTGCCATCAGCTCCGCCAGAAGCCGGACGGTAACGCCGCCGAAGGAATGCCCCAGAAGATTGATTTTATCCTCCGCGCTCCAGGCGGGAATCAACGCGCGGTTCCGGAAGTCGGCGCCATAGCGCTCGTGGCCCATCTGTTCGCTGTGGGCCTTCCCGTAGTCCACCACATTGCCGGTAAGCTGCGCATAGAGCTCGCAGACTCTGTCCCACGCGCTGCCGGTGGGATTCACCGATGCGGCATAACAATCGAAGCCCTCTTTTTCGAGCGTGCCGAACACGTCGCCGCTGAACATGCCCCAATAGCGTACAAAATGATTCGGCAGATCATAGTGCCCCCAGCCGCCGAGGCCGTGAACGAACACATAGCGATAGTTGGTGTTCCATTCGTCTTTCTGCACAACCGCCGCGGGCGACCCGCAGGAAAGGATGAAAATGACCGAAAGAAACACGTCGATGAGTTTGGTCAGCATAGTCTGCGCCTCTTTTCTGTTTTATTTTTTCGATTTGATAATACAAACCCCGTTCGGATTTGTCAAGCTCGATTTTTCCGGAACGGGGAGATTCTTTATTCAAATTATAAAACTAAAGTATTAAATCCACTGAATAGCGCTGAAGGTCCGCTCCTTTTCGATCAGCCCGAAGGTGACCACGGGGAAGAGGAAGCGGCCGCGCATGAGAAAGCTCTGCAAAAAGAGGGGCGTCCTGCCGTTGGCAAGCAGCACGAGCTGCCGCTCCTTGGTGGATGAAAAGGCATAAGCGGGACCAGGGGCGTTTTCGTCCTTCGCCTGCGCGAGCAGCGGCACCGTCGCAAGATCCTCCCGCTCGCCGGTGACGGCGGAAACCCGGAAGAAACGCGACGCCGCGTCGTCGCAGAAATAGGCGTAACCGCCGAAAAGCGCGATGGAACGCACGGATGCGTCGGCGTGGAGGATCTCGGTTTCCTTGCCGTTATCGGTCACGCACCACAGCACGCCGCCGTTCTGCCATTTTCCGTAAAGACTTTGTTTCTCATCCAGACAAAAACCGCCGGCGGCATAAAGCCCCTGCTGCAGCACGACCTGCGTGCCGGCGTCCGGATCCAGCTTCACCAGCGCGCCGCCGCCCCCTTCGCCCAACATCACATAGAGGCAGCCGTCCGCCTCCGTCATGGTCCCGGGGATCGACTGTGTGGGGATCGCCAGCACGGCCCGCGAGTTTTCAACCTTTAAGATGAAGCGATCCTGCCCCCGCAGGGCGCAGCAGTAGAAGCAGTCGCCGGCGAACCCGGTGACCCGCTGGATATCGGAATAGCCCTCCACGTAGAGTTGCTGTTTTTTGCGGGAGGAAAAATCGTAGACGAACGCCTGTTTCCCGGCGGCGCCGTCGGTTTCACAAAGGAGCTTGCCCTTGAGTTCTCCCGCGTAGAAGCAACAGAAAATCAAAATCAGCCCGATCACCGTGAGCAGCGCGCCGAAGGTGGCAGAAACATTCTGATGGAATTTTCCGTGTTGTTTTTTTTCTCTTGCCATAGTTCTGTTCTGTCTTTGTTATTTCGTTACGTTCAGACCCCAGAGATAGTCCGATTCAATAAAGTCCACGCCCAGACTCAGAGCGTATGCCACCATTTTATCGTTGTCCGCCGTCCATACCGCGGTGCGAAGCCCCTTCGCCTTGAAAAGCATCAGGGTAATGGGAAAAACGTCGTCCACCTTCATGTCCACGTCGAAGCCCCGGTCGCGGGCTTCTTTCACCTCCGCGTTATAGCCGCCGCCGCAGTACATCAGAGGCAGGTCGGGATATTTTTCCCGGAGCTTGATGAGGTTCGGCATCTGCATCGACTGCACCGAACACATATCCCAGGTATAGAGCTCGTCCACAATCGAGACCATTTCGTCCAGCTTGTCGTCGGGATATTCGCCCTTGAGCTCAATGAAAGCGAACATACCGTAGTCCCGCATGATCTCGATATAGCGGCGGAAGGTGCAGGGGTAGAGCGCCGTATCGGTGAAGTCGTTTTTCAGCGGCTTGCTCGTCAGCTCCGCGTAGGTGTGCTCGTTCACGTCCATTTCGGTGCCGTCTTCATAGTAATACACGCTGCCGTGCACCAGCATCAGAACGCCGTCTTTGCTGATGTTCACGTCGGTCTCGCAGCCGTCGAAGCCAACCTCGGCCGCTTTGATAAAGGCTTCTTCCGTGTTTTCGAGATACTGCGAGCAGAAGCCCCGGTGAGCAATGAAGCGGGTTTTCTCCTCCTGCTTCTGGTAAACGCCGAGATTCCCGAGCAAAAGGGTAAAAACGGCAACAATCGAAACCAGTATTTCATATGGATTCATTTTTTCGTCAGCCCCTGTTTTTCTTCAAAATTCTACATAATACATTATATACCACCCGCATTTGAATGTAAAGCATTTTTTTATTACTTCGACGATCAGAGAAAAAGAGACGGGCGGACCGCGCGGGAAAGACAGACCGGGAGGAAGGGATCGGACGACAGAGACCTGGCGCTTTGGCTTCTTTCTCCGCAAGCTGTTGACAGTTGACAAAGCCCCGGAATCCGTTTATAATGACAAGTAAGCAAATGTAAATAATACAAAAAGGTTGTGTTTCGTATGAAAAAGAAAATTGCGCTGTTTCTTTCCGTGATTCTTCTGCTCGCCGCCTTTTTCACCCCCGTGCTTGCCGCGCGGCTCCTCGGAGACGTGAGCGGCGACGGCGAAGTGACCGCCGAGGACGCGCGCCTTGTGCTGCGCATCAGCGTGGGGCTGGAGCCCTACGGCCCCGGCACGCCGGAGTTCGAAGCCGCCGACTATGACGGCGACGGGATCGTGCGGGCGTCCGACGCCCGGGCGACGCTCAGATGCGCGGTGGGGCTTGTTCCCATCGACGACCCCGCGCCGCAGGAACAACCGAAAGAACTGAACGTCTGCCTTGCCGGCGAGCCCTACAGCCTCGATCCGGCGCTGAACTCCGGGCAGGACGGATTCACAATGCTCGCGCACCTGTTCAGCGGACTGGCGAAATGGACGCAGAACGAAAACGGGGCCTATGCCATCGTGCCCGACGCGGCAGAATCGCTGCCCGCGGGCGTGAAGAACCCCGACGGAACGGTGACCTATACCTATACCCTGCGGGACGGCATGACCTGGTCCGACGGCAAACCCGTGACGGCCGGCGACTTCGTTTTCGCGTGGAACCGCGCCGCCGCGCCGGAAACAGAAGCGGATTACGGCTATATGTTTGAGATCGTGGACGGCTACTACGCTTTACAGGAACAGGGCAAAGCGAACGCGAAGCTCAACGTCGCCGCCGTCGACGATAAAACGTTGGAGGTCACGCTGATCTCGGACGTGCCCTACTGGAACGAGCTGCTGGCCTTTTCCGCCTATTTCCCGGTACGCGAAGACGTTGTTTCAAACAGCGCATGGGCGACGGATCCTTCCACCTATATCTGCAACGGTCCGTATAAAATGACGGAATGGAAGCATGATTCCGTCATCACGCTGGAGAAAAACGACGCTTATTATGACGCCGCCGCCATCACCATGCCGAAGATCAGCTTCTATCTGAGCAACGAAATGAACGAACTGCTCGACGGATTCCTGAACGGCAGACTGCAGTTTATCGACGACGTGCCCGCGCCCGTATTCGCGCAGAAAGAATACCCCGACACCTTTAAGAACATGGGCATGAACGGCACCTACTTCGCCGTCTGGAACATAAACGAAGAGCTCCTGCCCGCGGGCAGCGGTCTTTCGGGCGCCGCAGCGGAAGCCGCCCGGGAAGAGATCCGCAGCGCGCTCAACCGTCTCCTTGACCGGAATTATATCGTGGAGGAGATCTGCCGGGGCGGCCAGCTTCCCGCTTCCACTTTTGTTCCCATGGGCATGACGGACGCGGACGACAAAACGGAGTTCTATCTGAACGCCGGGCACAACGATTATACCGGCTATTACGACGTATCCGACGGGACCACGGTTGCAGACCGCCGCGCCGCCGCGATCGACATACTGAAAAAGTATTACCGGTTTGAAAACGGCGAGTTCACCGACTTCCCCACCCTGAACTACTGCTTCAACGAAAGCACCGCCCACCGGGCCATCGCGGAATATATCAGAGATGAGTTCGCGGCGCTCGGCATCCGGCTGGAGCTGTGCGGCATGGGATGGAACGAGCTGCAGACGGCGCAGGCCGACGGCGGATTCTCGATCTCCCGCAGCGGCTGGCTCGCCGACTACAACGATCCCATCAGCTTCCTCGACATGTGGGTCTCCGTTTCGGGGAACAACACCGCGTTCTTCGGAAAAAACGCAAACGCGAACCTCAAGTACTACGACCTGGATCTCACCCCCTTCGGCTACGATATCAAGGTGGTAAAAGGCACCTGGGCAGAAACCTATGACGTGCTCATTTCCGTGATCAAGCGCTGCGGCGACAAGGAGGTCCGCTATCAGCTCATGCATCTGGCGGAGGATATGCTCATGGCCACCGGCTGCGTCTGCCCGATCTATTACTACACCGACTATTACATGCTGAGCAAAAACGTGCGGGGCTTCTTCTCCACACCGCTGGGCGTGAAATACTTTATGTATACCGACCTTGCCGCGTGACCGTCCGGCTGCGCCGGCTGACAGGAACAAAAAAACAGTTTATGCAAACGCTGTATGAAGCGCTGAAAGCGCTTAAAATCCCCACCGCCGACGGCGCGCTGACTCCGTTAAGGACCAACGGCGCGCCGATCCTACGGTTCCGCCCGGACGGAACCTTCCGCATTCTTTTCCTGCCCGATTCCCACTACGATTCCACCTTAAAAAAAGAAGCCGCCGCCACCGTGCAGTGCCTGCGGGAATTGCTGGACGAAGCGAAGCCCGATCTGCTGATTCTGGGCGGCGACAACGTGCGCGACCGGAAGATCCGCAGCTACTGCGACCTCCTCCGGCCGGTGCTGGAGCGGGAGCTGCCGTGGACCATGGTGTTCGGGAACCACGACGAGGGGGAAAACGAAGGCACCAAAGAAACGACCCTCGCCTTTTTGCAGACCCTGCCCGGCTGCCTTGCCTACGACGCCGACCCGGCGCTGACCGGCTGCACGAACCACGTGCTGCCCGTTTACGACCGCACCGGCAGCGTTCCTTTGCGGGCGCTGTGGATGCTGGATACGGGGAATCACTGCGCCGGGGGCTACGACGGCGTACGGCGGGACCAGCTCCGATGGTTCATCGACGCCAACATGGCGCTGACAGCAGCGTTAGGCGGAGAAACGATTCCCGGTTACGCCTTCCAGCATATGATCCCGCAGGAACCCACGAAACGGGTATTCTTAAAAGCCCGCAGCCGGAAACGGTTTATGGTGAATTATGAGGACGGCACCGCCTCCGCCCGGATGATGAACTTCTTCCGCCTGAACGGCCTGATCTTCGAGCACGCGGGCGCAAGCTCCCCCAACCACGGGGAATGGGCCATTCTTGCGAACGGCGGCGTGAACGCCATGCTGGTGGGGCACGACCACAACAACTGTTTCTCGGTGACAACCGGGGGCATGACGCTTTTGCAATGCCCGGGCTATTCCTGGTGCGTCTACGGCCACGATCTGATCCGCGGAGCAAGAACGCTCACGCTGAAAGAGGATCCCGCGGCAAAGGATACTGAACGCATGATCTTCACCTATGATCTGGCGCGAAAGCCAGACTCACGCCTGCCGGAAATGACCGGGACGTCCCGCAACGCCTTTCTTCGGCAAAAACGCCTTTCTTCGGCGCTCTTTGCCGCGGCGCGGGCGCTCAGCGCGCCGTCGGAGGCCGCGCAACGGAAAAAACGACAAACATGAACAGAAACCACCTGAAAATCATCGCCTGCGCGAGCATGCTCTGCGACCATATCGGCTACCTGCTGCTGCCCGACGTAGCCGTGCTGCGATACGTCGGCAGGATCGCATTCCCGCTCTTCGCTTTTTTTATCGGCGAGGGCAGCCGCTACACGCATAACCGTAAAAAATACTTTCTGAGCCTCCTGATCCTCGCCTCCGTCTGCCAGCTGGCGTACGGCGCAGAGGAGATTATATCGGACGGCGGGCTCACGGTTTACAGTCAGTTCTGGTTTTTCAACGTGATCTTCACCTTCGCGCTGGCGAGCCTGACGTGTTTTCTTTTCCTTGACATCAAGAAGGCGCTGCGGGCGCGGGAATTCCATGCCGGAGCGAAAAAAGCCGGGCTGTTTCTGCTGTTTCTGGCGGCGATCTCCCTTTTCGTATTTTTCGCGTGGCAGAAGCGGACGAGGGACGGCTGGACGCTCTGCCTTGACTATGGCCTTTGCGGTCTGCTTATGCCCCTGAGCGTCGTATGCTTCGATGACAAAAAGAAAAAACGCTTCTGTTTTTTCCTGTCGCTCACGGTCTACTGCTTCGTGTTCGCGGGTTCCTCGCTGAACGTCTGGTTCTCGCTCTTATGCATCCCGCTGCTGTTCTGCTACAACGGCAAGGGCGGCAGCAGAAGGCTCAAATACTTCTTCTATGTTTTCTATCCCGCCCATCTTGGGATTCTGTACCTGCTCTCGCTGCTGTTTTAAGCGGCGCGGCATAAAAAGACAAAAAAACAAAAAAACTTCAACGTATTTAAATGTTTCCATGCGATAATGGCTGCGAATCAAATTATGGAGGTCTGTTCCCGTGAAAAAAATCATTACTGTCACCCTTGTTCTGCTGACGATCCTCGCCCTGATAGCCGGCTGCGGCAAAAGCGGCAAATCCCCCGCCGTTCTGGATCTGGAAGCGCAGATCGAAGCCATCCCCGACGAGATCACGCCTGAAACGGGCGAAGCGCTCTCGGCCGCCCGCGCCGCCTACGAAGCGCTGCCGGAGGAGGATCAGGCGAAAATGAAGCAGCTCAAACGGCTGGAAAAGCTGGAAGCGTCGTATCTGGCGTTCATGGACGTGAAAAACTTCGCATCGGATATCACGGCGGTCAACGCCGGGACCTTCAGCAAAACCACCAACTTCTCAGATCTTCTGGAACGCGCGGAGGAGATCAAAAAGAACTATCATAAGCTCCCCGATGACCAGCAGGCGCAGATCGAGGGCGTGGATCAGATCGACGAGGCGCTCCCCGCCCTGCAGGCCTACGTGGACAACGCGAAAACCGGCGCGGTCAATTACGTTTGCGCCTTTCTGAAGCTGAATGAGAACAAAAATTATAATATCACCGCCGTATACTGCAATAAGCAGCCCGGCGCCGACGGCGGAGAG
The DNA here is from genome assembly GCA_902782845.1 of Oscillospiraceae bacterium. GTDB lineage: Bacteria > Bacillota > Clostridia > Oscillospirales > Acutalibacteraceae > RUG806. Next base: position 9,494 of record CACZOP010000155.1, read on the forward strand.
CTGCATTTCTACGCGCTGACTTATCAGGACGAGAAGGGCGCGGAGCATACGGTGTATTCCAACGCCCGGTTCTCGCACGAGGTATCCGCCTCCATCCTGCTGACACGCCCGGAAACCTTCTTTTCCGAAACGGCGCCCGGCGGAGACAACAACCCGGCTGAATACGGCAACGTGACCCTTGACTCAGCCGAAATCGTGGCGGAAGCGCGGAACCTTCCTTCGCCGGAAGCGCCCACGACGGCAGCGCCCGCAGCAGAAGAAACGACACAGGCCGCCGCAGCCGACGAAACCACGGCGCCGGCCGCCTGACGCCGCGCCGCGCCGAACACATACAGCCCTGCGTAACGCACGGCAAGAGAGGAGAAAGCACAGTGAACTGCAAAATCATCGCACACCGCGGCGCAAACAAAAAAGCGCCCCAGAACACCATGCCGGCGTTCCGTCTGGCGGTCCAGGAACGGGCGGACGGCTTTGAGACAGACGTCCACCTCACAAAAGACGGCGTCCCCGTGATCTGTCACAACGCCACCATCGACGCCACCTCCGACGGCAGGGGCTTTATCGGGGACTACACCCTGGGCGAGCTTCGGAAATTTGATTTCGGCTCTTATTTCAGCGGGGACTACGCGGGAACGCAGGCTCCGACGCTGGAGGAATTTTTAACGCTGGCAAAGGGAGCCGCGCTGGATCCGATCAACATCGAACTCAAAAGCCCCCGTCTGCGAAAAGAGGAGCTGGTGCATAAGACGCTCGAAACCGTTAAGGCCTTCGACATTGTGGACCGGGTGATCGTTTCGAGCTTCGATCCCCGCATCTTAAAACTGGTAAAGGCGGAGCTGCCGGAATGCCGCACCGGGCTGTTATATCCCTGCAGCGATCTCCGGATCAGCGGCCCCATGCTGGCCCCTCTTTACTGTGCGAAAAAAATCGGCGCGGATTACATCCATCCCGCGTCGATCCTTGTGAACCGCGCGCTGGTGCTGGCCGCCCATCGGCTGAAGCTCGGCGTGAACGTGTGGACGGTGGACAGCGCCCGGGTAACCGCGTTTCTGATGCGCTGCGGCGTGGACGGGATCATCACCGACTGCCCGGCGGAAGTCCGGGAATACGCCGAAGCCGCGGAGCATACGCCGGTTTCGGATCCGCCGCTCTTTGCCCACGCGAAGGATGAAGCATAATAGAATAAGGAGAACAACGGGATGTGGAACGGAAAAAAGAAAGCCCTGACCTTCAGCTTTGACGACGGCGTGACGCAGGACGTCCGCCTGATCGAAATTTTCAACCGCTACGGGCTCAGATGCACCTTCAACCTGAATTCAGAATTGCTGGGGCTCCCCGGCGAGCTGGTGCGGGAAGATATGCGCATTTCGCACAACAAGGTGCAGCCCGAAGCCGTGCGCGCCATTTACAAAGGCCACGAGATCGCGGTGCATACGCTCACCCATCCGAATCTTGCCGCGACGGAAGATCAGGCCGAGATCCTGCGGCAGGTCGCCGAGGATCAAAAGAGTCTTTCTGCGCTGGCCGGATACGAGGTGGTGGGCATGGCCTATCCCGGCGGCGGCGTGAACTACACGCAGGAGGTGGCCGACCTTTTGCGGGAACAGGGGGCGGTGAAATACGCCCGCACCACCGTGGCAACCGGAGAATTTGAACTGCCCGGGGATCTGATGACGCTGCACCCAACCACCCATCTCATCCGTTTTGACGAAGCGTTTTCCCTGGCGGAACGCTTCCTTTCGATGGAACCGGAAAGCCCCGCGCTCTTTTATATCTGGGGCCACAGCTACGAGTTCGACATCCATGACACATGGGACCGGGTGGAGGATTTCTGCAGGCTCGTTTCAGGCAAGGACGATATTTTTTACGCCACCAACGCCGAGGCGCTCCTGCCCGCCGAAGCGGAATAAATATACCATCAACAGAGATTGAAAATGAACGATATGAAAACCGTTACCGTTACCGCCCATTCGGGCAGTATGGGGCTGCCCGACAATTCCATCGAGGCGATGGAAGCGGGCATTCTGGCGGGGGCCTCCATTGTGGAATTCGATCTGCGGTTCCTGCCGGACGGCGCCCCGATCTTATCACACGACGACCCCGCCGACGCCGCCGTCGGGCTGGCGGACGCATTTGCGCTTCTGCAGAAATATCCCGGCGTTTGCGCCAACGTGGACGTGAAGGACCCCTGCGGCCTTGACGCCGTCGTCCCGCTGGCAAAACAAATGGGCGTGCTCGACCGCCTGTTTTACACCGGCGTGGGAGAAAACTGGGTGACGACAGTGAAAGAAAAAAGCCCGGAGATCCCCTATTATCTGAACGCCGACGTCCCGGAAAGCGACGACGCGCCGGAAAACACAACGCAGGCGGAAGCCTACGCTCTCCTTGCCGAAAAAACAAAACGGCTGGGAGCGGTTGGGATCAACATCCACCATTCCCACCTGAACGCGGCGCTGCTGCGGGCGTTCCGGGAGGCAGGGCTGCCCGTTTCGGTGTGGACGGTGAACAAACCGGAGGATATCGCCCGGATCACCGCCCTGCGGCCGGACAATATCACAACCCGCCGCCCCGACCTGGTGCTGGCGGCGCTCGGGAGATAAGGACGGCGGCCATGGATCTGTTTGACGAGATCAGAATAACACGGCGCACGCCGGTGAACCTGCTGCACGGCACCGACTGGTGGACCGACTGCGACGACGCAGCGGCGCTCCGGCTGCTGCTCAGGGCGCACAAAGCCGGGATCATCCGTCTGCTGGGGATCGGGATCAACTCCGTAATGGAAGCGTCCGCCCCCTCGGTTTCCGCCTTCTGCACAGCGGAGGGCGTGGAGATCCCCATCGGCGTGGACACGGCGGCGCGGCGCCCCGGTGAAAACTGCAGGTATCAGCGGCTGCTGGCGGCATATCCCCACAGCGTGAAACGCAACGAAGACTGCCCCGAAGCGTGGAAGCTCTACCGCAAAGCCCTTGCGGGCTGCGAAGGCAAAGCCGATATTCTGGACGTGGGCTTCCCGCAGATCATCATGGAGCTGCTGCAAAGCGGACCTGACGAGTTTTCTCCCCTCACCGGCATTGAACTGGTGAAGGAAAAGGTAAACCGCGTCTGGCTGATGGCGGGCAAATGGGATGAAGATAACGGAAAGGAATACAACCTTTCGGCCTATCCCCTGTGCAGCGAGGCCGGGGATTTTCTCTGCCGGAGCTGCCCCGTTCCCATCATCTTTCTGGGCTATGAGATCGGCGAAGACGTGATCACCCTGCCGAAGGAAGACGAAGCCGACCTGCTGTGGCTGGCGTTCAAAGCCCACGGCTCAGCAAAGGGGCGGGCCTCCTGGGATCCGATGACCGCGCTGCTTGCCATCACACAGTCGCCCGAAACATCGGGATACACACTGGTACGCGGCCGCGCCAAGGTGGACCCCGCAACGGGAGAAAACAGCTTCACCGAGGACCCGGCAGGCTCCCACAGCTATGTAAAACGCAATTTCCCGCCGGAATACTACGCCGCTGTGATCAACAGCCTGATTTGAAAATAATCATAACAAAAAAGGAGAAAACGAAATGTCACAAAAAGTGATTCTTGTGCTCGTGGACGGTATGCGCCCCGACGGACTGCTGCAGTGCGGTCATCCCTTTGTGCAAAAGCTGATGGAACGCGGCGAAACGCGGCTGTCCGCCCGCACCGTGATGCCCTCCGTTACGCTGCCCTGCCACATGTCGCTGTTCCACAGCGTGGATCCCGACCGCCACGGCATCACCACCAACACCTACGTGCCGCAGGTGCGCCCCATCGAGGGGATCTTCGACAGGCTGGACCGTTACGAGAAAAAGTGCGCCTTTTTTTATACATGGGAGGAGCTGCGGGATCTTGGCCGGCCCGACCACCTGCACACGGCGCTCTGCATCAACCAGCACAAGCAGCACGGGACGGACAACCTGATCGCCGACGCTGCCATCCGCTATATAAAAGCGGAGGAACCGGATTTTCTGTTCCTGTATCTGGGCGAGACCGACGAACTGGGCGGCCACGATACCGGCTGGATGAGCGAGACCTACTTAAAGGTCGTGAACAACGCCGTCGGCTGCATCGAGAAGCTCTACGAAAGCCTGCCCGAAGGCTATACCCTGATCCTCACAGCGGACCACGGCGGCCACGACCGGGCCCACGGCAGCGACATACCGGAGGATATGACGATCCCGATCTGCTGCGTGGGGCCGCGATTTGAAGCAGGAACAAAACGAGACGGCGGCTCCATCAAGGATATTGCCGTAACCATAGCAAAGCTTCTGGACGTGCCGCCCGCGAAGGAGTGGGAAGGAACGTCGCTGGTCGATTGATTTTTATCCTTAAAAGCAAGAAAGCGGCTGCGTCAATGCGCAGGGCGCTTTCGTATTCGCCGTCGCCGTGCCCGAAGGGCAAATCGGCGGGCATTGCAATCATTTTTGTTTAACAGGAAACCGAAAAGTTTCCTATCAAACAAGCAAACGCCGACCTTGGCCGACGTTTGTTTTTTTTATTAAACATGATAATTCCCGACAGAGCAGAGGCTGCCTGGGGCCTTCTGCCTTCGTTTTTGTTCTCAATGGAAATTCGGCAGCAGCGCGCTCGCCACGCTGAAGTATACCACAAGCGAAACCGCGTCCACAATGGTCGTGATAAAGGGGCTTGCCATCACCGCCGGGTCGAAGCCGATCTTTTTTGCCAGCATGGGCAGCGAACAGCCGATCAGCTTGGCGCACACAATGGTGGCCATCAGTGTAATCGCGACCACCAGAGCCACCGTGATGTTCACGTCGTCGTTATGCATGATCAGGTGGTCCACCAGCATCACTTTTCCGATCGCCACAAGGCCGATCACGCCGCCGCACATCAGCGACACCCGCAGCTCTTTCCAGATCACCTTGAAGAAATCCTTGAATTCCACCTGTCCCAGCGAGATGCCGCGGATCACGGTGACCGAAGCCTGGGAGCCGGAGTTGCCGCCGGTGTCCATGAGCATGGGGATAAAAATGGTAAGGGCGGGAAGCACCGCGAGAGAAGCCTCAAATCTTGAAAGGATCATACCGGTGAAGGTAGCGGAGATCATCAGGAGCAACAGCCACGGCACACGCGAAAGCCAGAGCTTGACCACCGGCGTTTTTAAATACTCGGTGTCGCTGGGCGTGATGGCCGCCATTTTCGAGAAGTCTTCCTCCACCTCTTCCTGCATGACGTCGATCGCGTCGTCAACGGTGATGATGCCCACCAGCCGGTTTTCGTTGTCGGTTACGGGCAGGGCGATAAAATCGTATTTGCCGAACATCTGGGCGATCTCTTCCTGGTCGTCCCTGGTGTTCACGCTGATCACGTTTTCGGTCATGATCTCCCAGATCTTCTTGTTGAGAGGCGAAAGCAGCAGATCCTTGGCGCTTACGATCCCCTCCAGCCGGTTCTGGTTATCGGTGACGTAGCAGGTGTAAATCGTTTCCTTGTCGATACCCACGCGGCGGATCAGCTCCAGCGATTCCTCCACGGTGAATTTTTTCTTCAGGCGCACAAACTCGGTGGTCATGATGCTGCCCGCGCTGTCTTCGGGGTATTTGAGCAGCTCATTCACGGTTTTGCGCATATCGGGCGAAGCGTTTTTCAGGATGCGCTTCACCACGTTGGCGGGCATTTCCTCTATGATGTCCGCCGTGTCGTCGTAATAGAGCTCGTCCAGCATGGCGCGAAGCTCGGTGTCGTTAAAAGAGTTGATAAGGAGCTCCTGATTGTCGGGCTCCATTTCAACAAAAACCTCCGCCGCCAGCTCCTTGGGCAGCAGACGGTATACAAGCGCAACCTGTTCGGGGGATAACTCCTCAAAAATTTCGCCGATATCCGCAGGTTCCTGGTGCTTTACCAGGCGCTTTAATTCGGCATATTTTTTGCTTTCGATCAGCTCAAGCGCTTTTTCAACCAATGTGGTTTCAATTTCATCCATTTGTGTTTCCTCCTTTTTTGTGGGCAAAAGCCCCGATTATACAGGAAGGCAAAACACAAACCGGAACGTCAAAGTCGCTTACGGCAATTTCACGGCGCCGGAATAATAAGGGCGCGAAAAAAGAACGTAAGCCATGCATCGGGGAACATCGGGATCGTTGCAGCACTGACTTCGGACGCCCGCGTTCGTGCTACTGTCGCCTGTATCCATACGCTCACGCTCCTTATTTCTGATTTCACGGCAGGGCGTCGGAACGTCCGCGCCGTGTTTTCATTATATAATCTTTTCAAATGCTTGTCAAGCACGGAAAATCGGAATTTGAACGTGCTGCCGGATGCTTTGTCAAACCTCCCGACAAATGCCGATCTGCCGCTGGCTTTGGCGGTTCTTCCGCATTATTCGGCATATCTGCGACGAATATGATGAAAAGCCTTGCCTTTTTCTTAAAAGGATGCTATACTTATTTATTACTGAAAACAAATAAGACTTTTAGAAGGAGGTGCTCGCGGTGGGCAGAAAGAAATGGCAGCTCGTAGCCTATGACAAAACGCGGGCACAGAACTTTGCCCGTTCGATGAACGAAGACGCCTTTGCGCTGCTGCTGCTGTTGGCGCGGGGCTATTCCACTCCCGAAGAGATCAACGGCATGCTCCGCGCGCGGGAACTGACGCTTTCTTCTCCCTATCTGCTGCGCGACATGAACAAAGCGGCGGACCGCATCCGCGCGGCGCTCGACAACGAAGAAAGGATCCTGGTGTACGGCGACTACGACTGCGACGGCGTAACCGCCACGGCGCTGCTGTATACCTATCTGCAGACGCTGGGCGCGGACGTGGATTACTATATCCCTTCCCGCGAAAAAGACGGCTACGGTCTTTCGGAAAAAACGGTGAACAAGATCATCGAAGGCGGCTTTTCGCTGGTGGTCACCGTTGACAACGGCATCGCCGCGGTGGACGAGGCCGCCGTGCTGCGGGAAAACGGCGTGAGCCTTGTGATCACCGATCATCATCAGGCGGGAGAGCTCCTGCCCCACGCCGACGCCGTGGTGGACCCGCACCGTCCGGAGGACAGATCGCCCTGCAAGGATCTTGCGGGGGTGGGCGTGGCGCTCAAATTATGCGCCGCGTTGGAAAATGAAGACTATTCCCTGTTGCTGGAGGATTATCTGGATCTGGTGACGCTCGGAACCGTGGCGGACATCGTGCCTTTAAAAGGGGAGAACCGGGCGCTGGTGGCAAACGGCTTGGAAGCCATAAAAAATACCTCCCGCCCCGGGCTCAGGGCGCTGATGGACAGCGTGGGGCTCGGCGACAAAGAGATCACCTCCGCTTCGGTGGCCTTCCAGCTGGCGCCGAGGATCAATGCCGCCGGCCGCATGGGAGACGCGGACGCCGCACTGGAGCTGCTGCTCACCGAAGACGAGGAAGAAGCAAACCGGCTGGTTTCGCAGCTCAACGACCTGAACGCGCAGCGGCAGCGCACCGAGGGCGAGATCCTGGAAGCCGTCCGGACATATCTCGCCGCCGACCCGCGGCTTTCGCACGGGCGGGTGATCGTGGCCGCCGGAAAAGACTGGCACCCCGGCGTGATCGGGATCGTTGCCGCGCGGCTGGTGGAGGCCTACGGGAAGCCCGCCGCCGTGATCTCCATTGGGGAGGACGGCGTTTGCCGCGGCTCCGCGCGCAGCGTGGAGGGCTTTATGCTTTACGACGCGCTGAACGCCGTTTCAGACACGCTGCTGCAATTCGGCGGACACGCGCAGGCGGCAGGATTTTCTCTGACCGAAGCGCAGATCCCCGCGTTCCGCGACGCGATCAACGACTACGCCCGCGCACAGGGCGACGTTTATCCGTCCCTTACCGTTGACTGCCGGCTGAATCCGGCGCACATCACGGTGGAGGTGCTCGACAGCTTAAAGGTTCTGGAGCCCTTCGGCGCCGGGAACCCGCAGCCGGTGTTCGGCCTCTTCGGGGTGGAGATCGTGAGCGTGAAGCCCATCGGGGGCAACAAGCATATCCGCCTGACGGTGGCGAAAAACGGCGTGACCGTGCCGACCGTTTATTTCGGCGTTTCGGCGCAGAGCTTCCCCTACCGCGCCGGAGACAAAATCGACCTTGCGATCAAGATAGAGAAAAACGAATATATGGGCGAAACAAGGCTCAGCCTGCAGATAAGGGACGTGCGCCCGGCCGACAACAATGACGACGCGCTCTTCCGTTCCGTTTGGTCCTTCCACGCCGCCGTGTGCGGCGAACAGCTGCCGCAAAACGTAAAGAAAGCGCTGCTGCCCGATCGGGCGCTCTGCGGCAGGGTGTTCAAGCAGGTAAAACAGGACGGCGGCTGCAACGCGCCGGACGTTTTGACCATGCGGCTGGGGCTCGGCGCCGGGCGGACCGGCAGCGTGATGGCGGCGCTCTACGCGCTGACGGAGCTGGGCGTGCTGGATTATACCGACGGCGTATGGCGAAACGCCGACAAGAACGAAAAATCGGATCTCTCGGAAAGCGTTCTGCTGCAATTCCTTTCCGCGCCCTGATTTCCATATCTGCATTTTCCAAAAACCTTTGCATACTATACTATAATGATCCGGGATAACATAAATCGGAATCGGTGGTGAAAACAATGCCGGAGGCAACAAACTATTACAAACAACTGGAAGCGGACGTCAACGCCGCGTTCCCGCCGGAGGAAGCTGCGCTGGTAAAGCGTGCCTATGATTTTGCCTATGAAGCCCACAGAGGGCAGCTTCGCCGTTCGGGCGAGGATTATATCATCCATCCCGTGGCAGTGGCGAAAATATTGCTGCAGTTCGGCATGGATTACCAGTCGGTGATCGCGTCGCTCCTGCACGACGTGGTGGAGGACACCCCGGTGACCGCCGGGGAGGTCCGGCGCATTTTCGGCGCGGACGTGGCGCAGCTGGTGGACGGCGTTACCAAACTCGGCAAGGTGCCCCTTGCGAGCCGCGAGGAGCAGCAGGCGGAAAACCTGAGAAAACTGCTGCTCGCCATGAGCGAGGATATCCGCGTGATCATCATAAAGCTTGCGGACCGCCTGCACAATATGCGGACGCTGAAATTCGTGCCGGAGCAGAAACGGCGCGACACAGCAAGAGAGACCATCGAGATCTACGCCCCCATCGCGCACCGCCTCGGTATCCGTCCGGTAAAAGAAGAGCTGGAGGATCTTGCCATCAGCTATCTGGATCCGGTGGCCTACGGAGAGATCGAGCGGGCGCTGGAGGAGCAGGGCAGCCAGCGGAAGGAGTTTCTGGATCAGATCAAGCAGAAGATCGGCGAACGCATCCGCACCTTCGTGCCGGACGCCGTGATCGAGGGACGCATCAAGTCGGTGCACGGCATTTACCGCAAAATGTATATGCAGGGCAAGAGCTTTGAGGAGATCTACGATATCTACGCCGTGCGTATCATCGTGGATACGGTGGGCGACTGCTACAACTGCCTCGGCGTGATCCACGACATGTATAAGCCCATCCAGGGGCGTTTCAAAGATTATATCTCCACCCCCAAGCCCAATATGTACCAGAGCCTGCACACCACGCTTCTGGGGAAGGAGGGCATTCCCTTCGAGGTGCAGATCCGCACCCACGAGATGCACAAAACCGCGGAATACGGCATTGCGGCCCACTGGAAATACAAGCTGGGGGTCAAGGACAAAGAGAGCAACCGCCGGATCGAAAAGGGCATCGGCTGGGTCCGGCAGCTGCTGGAGGTTCAGAGCGAGAGCGGCGAGGTCGCCGACATTCTGAACACCATCAAAAACGATTTTGTATCGGACGAGGTCTTCGTCTTTACGCCGAAGGGCGACGTGATCTGTCTGCCGCTGGGCGCCACGGTCATCGACTTCGCCTATTCCATTCACTCCGCCGTCGGCAACAAGATGGTGGGCGCGAAGGTGGACAAACGCATCGTGCCGCTGGATTACAAAGTGAAAAACGGCGAGATCGTGGAGGTGCTCACCTCCTCCCAGCCCGGCAAGGGCCCCTCCCGCGACTGGCTGAAAATAGTGACCACCAACGAAGCCCGCACCAAGATCCGCACCTGGTTCAAGAAGGAGCGGCGGGAAGAAAACATCGTTGAGGGCCGGCAGGAATACGAACGCGAGCTGCGGCGGAACAATATGAACCCCACCGAGGAACAGGCGCAGCAGCTGGTAACGATCCTCAGCGAAAAGCAGAAGCAGCCAACCGTTGACGACTTCTACGCGGCGCTGGGCTACGGCGGCATCATTCTTTCGAAGATCATGCCCATGATCCGGGAGGAATACAACAAGATCGTTTCAGCCGCCCAGAAATCGGCGCCAAAGCTCAAAAAAGCCAAAACCGTTTCCGGCGAGGGCGTGGTTGTGGAAGGCATCGACAACTGCCTTGTAAAGCTCTCCCGCTGCTGCAACCCCATTCCCGGCGACGATATCATCGGTTTTATCACCCGGGGCCACGGCATTTCGGTGCACAAGCGCGACTGCACCAACGTTCCGAGGGATATCGCGTCCTCGCCGGAGCCGGAGCGGTGGATGCGGGTCTACTGGAACACAAGCGAAAAGCAGGAATTCTACGCTTCGCTTCTGCTCACCTGCATTGCGGGCGACAAACTGATGAACGATATCTTTACCACCCTCAACAGCATCCACGTGGCGATCACGGGGATCAACACCCGCGCCACAAAGGACGGTCGGCTGCTGGTGAACGTCACCCTGCGGGCAGACAGTGTGGAGCATCTGCGCTCTATTATGACAAAACTCTCGAAAACCGCCGGCGTGACCAGCGTGGAACGTTCCGGCGCGGATATCTGATCCCGGATCAAACGGGAAATAAAAAAATCAAAAGGAGCAGACAAAAATGGGAAACAAAAGATTATACCGATCTGCCGTTGACAAAAAGATCTTCGGCGTTTGCGGCGGCATGGCGGAGTATTTCGGGATCGACCCCACGCTCGTGCGTCTGGTCTGGGTCTTCGCGCTGGTGTTCGCCGGCGTTGGCGGCCTCGCCTACCTCATCTGCGGGCTTGTGATCCCCGAGAACCCCGGCTTTGATCCCTATTCGGGGCAGAATCAGCCGCCTTATAATCAGCCGCCTTACAACAATCCATACGACCCCTACGGCGCTCCCGCGGGGCAGAACCCGCAATACGGCGCACAGCAAAACGGGCAGTATCAGCAGCCGCAATATGGCGCGGCCCCCGGCGAGACCGTCAACATCAACACGGAAAGGAACGATACGGGAACCTCGCAGCCGCAGTAACTGCCGCTGTTTTTCGTATCACGGGATATAAACTATGCGGGCAGTGATCCAACGTGTTTCGGGCGCAAAGGTGGAAGTGGACGGCAAAACCGTCGGCAGTATCGGCAAAGGCTTTCTGGTGCTGCTGGGCGTGATGGACGGCGACAGCGAAAAGGACGCCGAAATTCTTGCCGCAAAAACCGCAAAACTGCGGGTTTTCGAAGACCCCGACGGCAAAATGAATCTGGCGCTGCCGGATGTGAACGGCGGCGTGCTCTGCGTATCGCAATTCACCCTTTGCGCGGACGTAAGGAAGGGCAACCGCCCCTCCTTTACCCCCTCCGCTTCCCCGGCGGAAGCCGACAGATTATACGAGTATTATATGGACTGCCTGAAAAAAGAAGGCATATCTGAGGTGGAACGGGGCGAATTCGGCGCGGATATGCAGGTGTCGCTCACAAACGACGGCCCCGT